>JBLIJY010000016.1:0-15810 GCA_047636095.1 Hydrogenophaga sp.
CCCCTTCAGGATCGGGCTGGTCGTTGGCGCTGGCGCGGCATTCGTCGGACATATTGTGGGTTCCTTGAGGAAGCCAAACATTTTAGGAGTCTGTCGGACTTGGGGTGTCGACCGCGAAAATCGTCCCCAGCGCGGACAGTTTTCGCCAGACTGGCCGCCAACGCTGGCCTCATCTGGCCGACTGCCATGAACGCCGTTCGGCGTGCGCCTTGGCCGCGCGTCACATCCCCCACTTCTCCCTTCGCGAAATCGCTAAACTTTTTTGTTTTTCAGGAAACCCTCTTCATGTCACCTGTTTGTGCTCTGCGTCGCTTCATGCTCGGTTCAATGACCGCCGCCCTGCTGCTCGGCGGTGTCGCCCACGCCCAGCTGCGGATTGGTCAGCCCTCGGGCTTTACCGGCTCGGTGGCCGCCGGCGTGAAGGAAAACACCGATGGCGCGCTGCTGTACATCGACGCGGTGAACGCCCGTGGTGGTGTCAACGGACAAAAGATCGAGCTGATCTCGGTCGACGACAAGTTCGACCCTCAGGTCACGGTGGAGGTGGCGCGCCAACTGATCACCGAGCAGAAGGTGCTCGCGCTGTTTCTCAACCGAGGCACGCCGCACGCACAAGCCCTGCTGCCCTTGCTGGCGCAATACCAGGTGCCGCTGGTCGGCCCCAGCACCGGCGCCATGGTGCTGCACGAACCGGTGAATCCCTGGGTATTCAACGTGCGCGCCACTTACCAGCGCGAAGCCTCCAAAGCCATCGAACACTTGGTCAGCATCGGCATCACGCGCATCGCGGTGCTCCAGACCGACGACTCGTTCGGTGCCGACTCCGCTGCTGGGGCCCAGAAAGGCTTCGACCAAGTGGGGCAGAAACCCCTACTGCTGATCAAGTTCCCCCGCGACAAACCCGATTTCGCAGCGCCCGCCAAAGAGGTCGCTGCAGCGCAAGCGCAAGCTGTGATGGTGATCGGCTCCGCCGGCAACACGGCCAACGCGGTCAAGGCCTTGCGCGCAGCAGGTTCGCGCGCCCAGGTGGTGACCCTGTCGAACAACGCCTCGGCGGGCTTTATCAAACTGCTGGGTGAACACGCGCGCGGCGTCATCGTGACCCAGGTGTTTCCCAACGAGCGGCGCATTGCGTCGCCATTGATCAAAGAGGCGCGGGAATTGGCCAAGGCCAAGGGGCTAGAGGACATTTCGCCCGCCATGATGGAAGGCTATGCCGCTGCCAAGGTGCTGGTTGAAGGCTTGCGACGCGCCGGCCCCAAGCCGACCCCCAACGGGCTGCGCAATGCCTTGGAAGGCATCAGCAATTTCGACATCGGCGGCCTCACCGTCAGCTACAGCGCCACCAATCACACCGGCTTGGAATTTGCCGATCTGTCGATCATTGACGACCAAGGCAGATTCCGGCGCTGAGCGCGCCACCGGCGTCGAGCCAGCGAAGCGGCGGGTCAGCTCAGTGGCGTTGCTTCAAACCTTGACGATGAGCACTGGCAGCTCGGCATGGGCGAGCACCTTTTGCGCCACGCTACCGAGAATCAGCGACTTGAGACCGCGGCGACCGTGCGAACCCATCACGATCAAGTCGCAGCCCTCGGCGCTGGCGGTTTCCAGAACGCCCTCGTGCACCACATTGCGCTCGATGGTGTCGCCCGCAAACGGCACACCCTCGGCCGCACAGGCCTTGCCCAGCAGCTCCAGTGCCTGGCCCGCCGCCGCTTTGGCTTCGGTCAGGTAGGTCTGTAGCCCGACCGCAGAAGCGTCGCCAATACCGATGTAGGGAAAGGGGTCGATCACATACACGCCAACGATCTGCGCGCCCTGGCTTTTGGCGAGTTGGGCAGCGGTTTTGGCCGCAGCAGCCGCCTGGGCGGAGCCGTCGGTGGGAACGAGGATTTTCTTGAACATGGGTATTTCCTTTGAGGTTCACCAGAAAGGAGCAGCACACAAACAGCACGCCGCCCCAGCGCTTCATCTTAGGCTGAGCGCAGACGAGCCGAATTGCTTCATATCAACCGAAGCCCGGTCTCTGCCGCCAGCCCGCGCACGGCATCCAGGCCAGCGGGCAGACGCTGGGCAAGCTCTGCGCCAGGCATCAAGGAATTTCCTGGGGTGAAGATTCGCGGTAGCGGGAGAAAGCGTCGCGCAGGCTGCGGCCCTGCACCGGTGTGTCGACCAGCGAGCGCTCAAGTTCGGCCAGGTGTTTGCGCATTTCGGTGGCTGCGGGCGCCGCGCCGCGTGCCAGCGCGCCGATCAGGTCGACATGGCGATGCGCCACACACACCTGGCCGCCACCCACCTTGAAGCGCGCCATCAGCAGCGAGGTGGTGGGCAGCAGCCCGTTCAGCAGGCGGTCGAACACCGGGTTGCCATGCATCTGCGTCAGGGCGTGGTGGAACTCGCCAGACAGCCGGATGGCTTCGGCCCGGTCGCCGCGCTGGTCGGCAGCAATCTCGGCCTGGGCGATCTCGTCCAGGCTGTGCAGTTGGGCTGGTGTCAGCCGCCCGCCCAGGCGCCGCGCCACCTCGCACTCCACCACCCGCCGCGCTTCAAATACGTGGGCTGCGTCTTGCAGATCGGGCATCGGCACGCGCGCACCCCGGTTGTGGCGCAGTTCAATCACCTGATCCTGCGACAGCCGCTGCAGCGCCTGGCGCACCACCGTGCGCGACACCTTGAATTCGCTGGCCAGCTCGGCCTCGCGCAGCCATTCCCCGGGTGCCAGGCGGTGTTCCAGCACGGCGCGGTAAATGGTGTCGTAGACGCGGTCGGTGGCCGTGCCATCCTGGCCTGCGGGGGCGTCGGTGGGGGCAGCGGCGTCTGGACTCATGTGGCAACATTCTCCAGCGCGAGACGATTGGGTTTCGCCGCATGGCCCCACCTCAACATGACACCCACCACCCCACCCGTCACATCACCCAGCTTGCCCATCCATCCACTGACCATGGACGCCTTCGCACCGTATGGCGAAGTCTTGTGCTGGGCGGGTGATACCGGGCAGGCCATCAACTCGGGCACCAGCCAGCGCGTCGATCTGCCGGCGGGCCTGTCGCTGTGGTCTGAGCAGGGCCGGCCTGCGCTGGCGGTGTTTCGGGCGCAGGCGCGGGCGGTCGAAGGGCCGTGGCAGACGCTGGAGCGGCACCGCCTGGGTTCCCAGACCTTCGTGCCGCTCACCGGCGCGCGCTGCGTTGCCCTGGTGGCGCTCGGCGGTGATACGCCCGATGCAGCCACCCTGGCTGCGTTTCTCGTCACCGGGCAGCAAGGTATCACGCTGCGCCCTGGCGTGTGGCACCACCCGCTGATTGCGCTGGAGGCTGGGGATTTTCTGGTGATCGAGCGCACCGCTGCGGCGGTGGACTGCGAAGAATGTGCGCTGCCGCATGCGGTGGCGCTGCGGTGGGATGCGCACACGGGCGTTAGCTGACAGCGGTGACGATGCGCTCGGCCAGGCGCACCAGGCTGCGGTCGCTGCCAGCTGGTCCCAGCAGCGAGATGCCCAGCGGCGCGCCGTCGCGCTTGGCCAGTGGCAGGCTGAGCTGAGGAAAACCAGACAGGCCCGCAGAACAGAGCAGCCGGATCGCTCGGTTGCGGTAGTCCTCCAGCGCGGCCTCCGGCGTATCCCGGCGTGGCGCCACATCGGGCATGGTAGGTATCAGCAATACCCCGTCGTGGCCCAGCAGATCGCTCAGGTGCTGGCGGAAACGGTCGCGGAACAGGCGCCCCGCCGCCACCTGGGCATCGGTCACGCTGGCGCTCCAGGCGAAGCGCTCGGCCACGCCAGGGCCCAGCGGTGGTGCGAAGCGGCGGATGAAGCCGCCATCCACCTGCCAGGCCTCAAAGCTTTGTATGTGGCGAAAGTGCCAATACATCGCGTCCAGATCCTCCAGCACCACCTGGGTGCGGCCCGCAGGCCCCAGCACCGCTTCCACCTGCTGGCGCGCGGGCGCCAGTGCTTCTTCGGCCGCTGGCGTGGCCAGGGCCCACAGGTCGGACGGTGCCAGCAGGCGCACCTGCTCGGGCAGGGGGTGCGCGTCTTCACCGAGCAACACGTCGGCGACGCGCGCAAAGGTGGGCACATCGCGCGCGAACCAGCCACAGGTGTCCAGGCTGGGCGACAGATCGAGCGCGCTGGCCAGCGACACCCGGCCGTGGGTGGGCCGCAGACCGACCAAGCCACAGTGGCTGGCGGGCGCGCGCACCGAGCCGCCGGTGTCGGTGCCCAGCGCAAAGTCACACAACCCGTGCGACACGGCGGACGCCGACCCGGACGAAGAACCACCAGTGATGCGCTCGGGCGCTGCGCCGTTGATGGGCGCGCCGAAGTGCGCGTTCTGACCGTTCATGGAAAACGCCAGTTCGTCGGTCACCGTCTTGCCCACGAAGCGCGCGCCGGCATCGAGCAAGCGCTGCACTGTGGGCGCGGTGTGTGTCTGTACACCCAGCATGGCCAGCAACAGCGGCTGACCGCCGCTGGTGGGGTAACCGGTGATGTGGAACAGGTCTTTCACGCCAAAGCCCAAGCCAGTGAGGGAACCAGTAGCGGCGTGCGGCACAGACACCTTCGGGTAAGGCATGAAGGCGTGTGCGGGGTCGTGGAGCATATCGGTGTGGCGAGCGGTCATAGCGGGCAGATCAGGACAAAGCGGTTAATGGGGGAGTTTCGGTGACCCGCAGGCAGCGCACCGCGTGGTCGGCGCGCAACCAGGTCACTTCCGGTTGGGTCGTTCGGCAGGCCGTTTGCGCCCAGCGGCAGCGCTCAGCGAACGCACAACCCGCTGGCAAGGCGGTGAGATCGGGCGGCGAGCCAGCGATGGTGTCGAGCCGCGTGCCCTTGGCCAGGGCACCGCTGGCCCGGCTCTTGAGCAGCGCCAGCGTGTAGGGGTGACGTGGCTCGCGCATCAGTGTGGCCACCGGCCCCTCTTCCACGATGCGCCCGGCATACATCACCGCGATCCGGTCGGCCACCTCCACCGCCGCGCCGATGTCGTGCGTGACGAAGATGACCGACAAACCCAGTTCGCGCTGCAACTCGCGCAGCAGCAACAGAATCTGAATCTGGACCGTGGCGTCCAGCGCGGTGGTCGGCTCGTCGGCCAACAGCAGCTGCGGCTTGCAGGCCAGCGCCAGGGCGATCATGGCGCGCTGACGCATGCCGCCCGACATCTCGTGCGGGTAGGCCGCCAGCCGCCGCTCAGGGCTGGGAATGCGCACCCGCTCGAACAGCGCCAGCGCGCGCTGCTGCGCCTGGGCGGCGCTCACGGACTCATGGCGGCGGATGGTCTCGGTGATCTGCTGGCCCACCGAATAGACCGGGTCGAGCGCGAGCAAGGGCTCCTGAAAAATCATGGACGCCACGCGTCCGCGGTAGTCGGCCAGCTGGCGAGGCGACAGCGACAGCACATCCACCTCGCCCACGCGCACTGTGCCTTCGATGCGGCTGCGCCGCTCGGGGTGCAGCCGCAGCAGGCTGCGCAGCGTCACACTCTTGCCGGAGCCGGATTCGCCAATGAGGGCCAGCACCTCACCGCGGCCCACGCGCAGATCCACGCCATTGACCGCCTGCACCGGCTTGGCACCGCCGGTAAAGGTGACGCGCAGGTTGCGCACGTCCACATACGGCTTGGCCTCGTTTCGTTCGCTCATGCCATTGCCTCCTCGGCCTGCGGTGCAGCGGTATGCCCACTGCCCGCCACCTGCATCCAGCAGGCAGCCAGCTGGCCCTGCGACACCGCGCCCAGCAACGGCGCGCGCTCAGCGCACACCGGCTGCGCGTGCACACAGCGCGGATGAAAGCGGCAGCCCGAGGGCGGGTTGATCGGGTTGGGCGGATCGCCTGCCAGCGGTGGCTGCTCGGTGCGGTGATCGGGGTCCATCGACGGGATGGACGACAGCAGCGCCTGGGTGTAAGGGTGGGCCGGGTGGTTGAACAAGGTTTCGCTGTCACCGATTTCCACCACCTGCCCGAGGTACATCACCATCACGCGGTCGCTGATGTAGCGCACCACGTTGAGATCGTGGCTGATGAAAATGAAGGTCAGGCCCATCTCGTCTTTCAGATCCAGCAGCAGGTTGAGTACCTGCGCTTCGACCGATTTGTCGAGCGCAGACACTGCCTCGTCCAGAATGATCAGGCGCGACTGAAGGGCCAGCGCGCGGGCGATGTTGACCCGCTGGCGCTGTCCACCGGAGAGCTCGTGCGGATAGCGCGCGGCGAACCGCCTGGGATCTAGACCCACCCGGGCCAACAGGTCGCGCGCGCGCTCGATGGCCTGCGCGCGCGACAAACCGTGCACCTGCGGCGCAAACGCAATCGAGTCTTCCATCGTGAGCCTCGGGTTGAGCGAGGCGTAACTGTCCTGGAACACCATCTGCGCCTGGCGGCGGAAGTCTTTCAGGCCCATGCGTGGGCTACCCACCGTCTCGCCATCGAACACCATCTCGCCACGGTCGGCCACAGTCAGCTGCATGAGCAAGCGAGCGGTGGTGGACTTGCCACAACCCGATTCGCCCACCACGCCCAGCGTCTCGCCTTTGAAGACGTCGAAGTCCACGCCATCGACTGCGCGCACCACGCCGCCGCCCCGGCCCAGCATGTCTTTTTTGAGCGGGAAGTGTTTGACCAGACCGCGCACGGTCAAAAGCGGCTGCGCGGGTCCACCCAGATCGGGGGTGTTCAGGGACATGGTGTGCTCACTGTTTGATTTCCATCGCCGAGCGCAAGCCGTCGGCCAGCAGGTTGAAGGCGATCGAGGTGGCAAAAATCATCACGCCGGGCAAGGCCGCGATCCAGGGCTGCACATAGATAGCGGTGCGCAGGGTGTTGAGCATCAGGCCCCACTCCGGCTCGGGTGGCTTCACGCCCAGGCCCAGGAAACTCAGGCCCGAGGCCAGGATCATGGCGACCGCGATCAGGCTGGTGGAATAGACAAAGATCGGACCCAGCACATTGCCCAGTACATGCACGCGCACGATGGTGAAGGCATTGGCGCCTGAGGCCCGCGCGGCATCGACGAAATCGCGACTGCGAATCTGCGTGGTCACGCTCTCGGCCACCCGCGCAATCGGGGGAATGAACACGATGGTGAGCGAGATCAGCGAGTTGGTGATGCCCGCGCCCAAAGCGCCCGACAAGGCGATCGCCAACAGCACCGACGGGAAGGCATAAAACACGTCGATGGTGCGCATCATCACCGTGTTGAGCGGTCCACCGGCGTAGCCGGCTGTGATGCCGATGAAAGAGCCGATGAAGAAGGCCAGCACCACCGGTGCGATGCCCATGAACAGCGACAGGCGCGCCCCCACGATGAGCCGCGACAGCATGTCGCGCCCGAGTTCGTCGGTACCCAGGGGGTGACCTTCGAAGCCGATCGGCTTGAGCCGCTTGAGCATCGAAGACGCGTAAGGATCGGCGGGCGCCAGCCAGGGACCGAACACGGCCATCAGCAACAGCGCCACCACCACCACCAGCGCGCCCATGGCAACCCGATCACGCACCAGCCGGCTGGCCACAGTGCGCCAGTAGCCGGG
The DNA here is from genome assembly GCA_047636095.1 of Hydrogenophaga sp. Taxonomy (GTDB): domain Bacteria; phylum Pseudomonadota; class Gammaproteobacteria; order Burkholderiales; family Burkholderiaceae_C; genus Hydrogenophaga. The sequence goes on from JBLIJY010000016.1 coordinate 7,525, forward strand.
CGAGCGATCAAAAACCAGGGTGGGTACGTGGGTGGGGTCAAGGGCGATGTGCATCATGGCAAGGCGGTGCGACGGGTGAGGCTCAGCGCGCAATGCGCGGATCGAGCAGGGTCTGGATCACGTCAACCACCAGGTTGAGCACCACAAAAAACATGGCCAGCACGAGAATGGTTCCCTGCAACAGCGGCAGGTCGCGCTGGAAGATAGCGGAATTCAGCAGGAAGCCAGTGCCCGGCCAGGAAAACACGGTCTCGATCAGAATCGAGCCGCCCAGCAGATAGCCCAGCTGCAGCCCCATGACCGCCAGAGCGGTGGGCGCTGCGTTCTTCACCACATGGAAAAACACGCCGAGATCGGTCAGCCCTTTGGCGCGCAGGCCGACGATGAATTCCTGCGCCAGGATGTCGGCCACCAGCGCGCGCACGGTGCGCGAGATGATGCCCATCGGGATCACGCTCATGGTGAGCGCGGGCAGGATCATGTGTTTGATGTGCACCCAGTCCCAGGTCCATTCGCTCGACCCACCAGGGCCAGCGCCACCCGGGGGCAGCCACATCAGCCAGGAAGAAAATACGATCACCAACACCATGCCCAGCCAGTAGTGGGGCACGCTCACCCCCAGCACCGAGGTGAGCGATGCGGCCTTGTCCAGCCACGAGTTCTGAAAATAACCGGCCACGAAACCAAACAGGCAGCCCAGCACAAAGCCGATCACCGTGGCCAGCACCGCGAGCCGCAGCGTGTTGACCACCGCACGGCCCACTTCGTCGGACACCTCGCGCCCCGAGGCAATCGAAGTGCCGAGATCACCTTGCAGGGCACGCCAGACCCAGCTCACAAACTGCTCGGGGTAGGAGCGGTTGAAGCCGTAAAGCTCCAGCAGCTGCGCCTGCAGTTCGGCGGACGCATCGGGCGGCAAGATGGACACCAGCGGGTCGCCGGGCGACACATGCACCAGGGCAAAACAGACCAGCGCCACACCCAGCATGATGGGCAAGGTGTAGATCACGCGGCGCAGCAGAAAACTCAGCATGGCGGTGAAAGAGGTGAGGGCTCAGGCCAGAAGAAAGATGAGGCCCCGACAGCCCAGGGCGGGCTGGCGGGGTGACTCGGATGGTCAGTCGACCGACATCGGCGCGATGTCGATGAACCAGCTGCGCGGCTGCACCACGCCCTTGACCTTGGCGCTCATGGCGCGCGGCCCCACGTCGTGGGCGATCCACACAAACGGCGCCTCTTCCACGATGCGCGCGTGCAGCTTGGCCAGGGCCTCGTCACGTGCCTTGTCATCAAAGCTGGTGCGCGCATCGGCGATCAGCTTGTCGAACTCGGGGTTGCCGAAGTGACCCCAGTTATTGGAGACCGGCGGGAAGGTCTTGGTGCTGGTGAAGCGCACCATGGCAAAGAACGGGTCCATGGCGGCGTAGCTCACGTTGATCGCGTGGGACCCGTTGGCCGACGGGTGCTTGGCGCCCTGGCGCCAGTTGGTGAACAGGGTGTTCCACTCGAGCACGTCGAACTCAACGTCAATGAAGCATGCTTTTAGCGACTGCTGCACGAACTCGTTCATGGGCAGGGGCTGCATCTGACCAGAGCCTGATGCCGAGATTTGCACCTTGGCCTTCATCGGCTTGGCCGCTGAGAACCCAGCCTGCGTCATCAGCGCCTGTGCGGCCTTCACGTCGTACTTGATGTCGAACTTGGGGTTGCCCCACCAAGGGTGGCCAGGGGGCACCGTGCCCTTGGGCACCGCCATCATGCCGCCCAACAGGGTCTTCAGGCCTTCGCGGTCGACGCACAGGTTGGCGGCGTGGCGCACCCGCTTGTCCAGCCACGGTGAGCCTTCAGCAAAGGAGAGCTGCCAGGGCCAGACGTGCGGCTGGGCGTTGCTGTAAATCTTGAAGCCGCGCTGGGTGATCTGAGGGATGACATCGGGCGACGGGGCCTCGATCCAGTCCACCTGGCCCGAGAGCAGCGCTGCGGTGCGGGCGTTGGCCTCGGGCATGGGGATCATCACCACGCGGTCAAGCTTCGTTGTGCGCTTGGGGTCCCAGTAGGTTTTGTTGGCCACCAATTCCAGGCGCTCGCGCGGCAGGAACCGGGACATCTTGAACGGGCCACTGCCTGAGGCATCCGACGCGAACGCGATCCAGGCGGCCTTGGATTTTTCGGCTGGCGTGGCGCCTGCGGCCGCATCGAACTTGGCCTTCCAATGGGCGGGAGAGGCCATGAACAGGTTGGTCAGGTTCAGCGGCAAAAAGGAATCGGGCTCGCTGGTGGTGAGCTCCACCGTCAGGTCGTCAATCTTGCGCGCCGAGCGCAAGGTGGGCATGCGCGACACGGTCACACCGACCTGGCTGGCGTCGAAGTGCAGCGCGTCTTTGTCGAGTACCTTCTGCACGTTCCAGACCACGGCATCGGCATCAAACGCCGAGCCGTCGTGGAACTTCACGCCTGGGCGCAGCTTGAAGGTCCATTTGGTCTTGTCTTGTGCACCCACTGACCACGACAACGCCAGGCCAGGGATCAGCACGCTGGGCGCATCAGCGCGCGACAGGTCCCACTGAGTCAGGGAGTCGTACAACGGAATGCCGGTGAAACGGTTGCCCTCAAAACCCTGGTCGGGCTGCCCGAGCGTGCGGGGAATGTCGGCGGCGGTCATCGCGATGCGCAACACCTTTTCCTGGGCCAGCACGGCGGGGGAAGCCAGCGCCATCAACAGGCCAGCGGACAGCGCCAGGCTCAGGGCCCGGGGCTTGGGGGGCAAGGCGGTGGACAGGGTTTTCATCAGGACTCCAAAGGTGGGTGAGTGGGGGTGGGTCTTCGGCAAGCAAGGCTTGGACCAAGCTCGGTCAAGGTGTGCAGGTTGGTTCAGACTGCTTCATGACTTGGCAAGGTTTTTGTATGCAATCATTGTGCCAACCCTGCCGACACAGCCCTGGCTCAAGGCCTGTCTATCTTCTTAAGCCCATGAAACACAAAGAAAAATTTCGATCTGCCGATAAAAATCCGATCGCCGATGCGCACCATCTGAGGGCAGTCCACGCCCAAGAATGGCGCACAGCCAGACTTTTTTGTATACAAAAAGCACGGTTTTGGTGCTGCGCATCGGAGGCCGCATGAAGCTTTTGTTGATCAACCCCAACACGTCCAGCGCCATGACCAGCGCGATCGGCCAAGCGGCGCGCGCAGTGGCTGGGATTGGCACCGAAGTGGTGACTGCCCAACCCACTTTTGGACCCGCCTCGATCGAGTGCCACTACGACGAAGCGTTTGCCGCCGCCGGCGTGGCCGAGCAGGTGCGCCTGGCGCTGGCCTGGCAACCCGATGCGGTGGTGATCGCCTGTTTTGGCGACCCGGGGCTGGACGCGGCCCGTGAAGCCACCAGCGCGCCGGTGATCGGCGTGGCCGAAGCGGCCTTTCACGCCGCCACGCTGCTGGCCACCAGCTTCTCGGTGGTGACCACCCTGAGCCGCACCTGCATCACCGCAGAGCGCCTGCTGCAACGCTACGGTTTCGATCGCCATTGCCGTGGCGTGCACGGCACGGACATTCCGGTGCTGGACCTCGAACACGCCGGCGAGGCGTGCATCAGCCGCATCGAACAAGCGGCGCGCGACGCGCTGGCGCGCGACAGGAGCGGTGCCATCGTGCTCGGCTGCGCGGGCATGGCGCCTTTGTGCGCCGAGCTGTCACAGCGCCTGGGCGTGCCGGTGATCGATGGGGTGAGCGTGGCGGTGAAGCTAGCCGAGTCGCTGGTGGCACTCAAGCTGCGCACCAGTCAGGTGGGCGATTACGCCCCGCCGCCGCCCAAGCCGTATGCCGGCTGGGCGCGCGATCTGGGCTGGTGATCCTGGCTCAGCGGCTGCGCTGAACACCGGCGGGCCGTTGGCTCGCCGCGCTCCAGGCCGGGCCGTCAAACCAGGCATCGCCATCGAGACAGGCGCGCAGCATCGGCAGCGCGTCCTGACCCCAGAACACGCGCTGGCCCAGCACCAGGGAGGGCACGCCAAAGAGGCCAAGTGCCATCGCCTGCTCGGTGTTGTGGCGCAGGCGTTGTTTCACTGCCTCGCTCTCAGGCGCCAGCCAGAGCCGAGCGCGCTGCGCCATGTGGTCTTGCAGCCGCGCCTGCAAATCGGCCAGGCGCTGCGGGTCGGTGGCGCTGTGACCACCGCGCCAAACGTGGTGCAGCAGTTGCTCGGTGACCCAACGGCTGGTCTCGCCTGGCGCTTCTTCGCTCGCACAACTCAAGCCCAGGCGCAGCAGCGTCAGTGGGTTGAACGGGTGTTCGGTCGGCAAGTCCATCGGCACACCGTGGTGGTGCGCCAGCCAGTTCGCCTGGCGGTAGGTCCACTCGCGTTTGCCCGCGATTTCAGCCGGGCCCAGCTGGCCGTGGGCCTTGAGCAGCGCAGCGAACAGCACCGGCTGGTAACGCACCCGCACGCTGTGGCCCATGAGCGCTTCGGGCAGGCGCTCGAAGGCGAGGTAGGCGTAGGGCGAGATCGGGTCGTAGAAAAACCGGATCTCGTGCAACGCAGGCTCAGCAGGGTCGCTCATGGCGTGATCAGCCTGCCCACGCCAGTTGGCGGGCTTCGATGAGACCCCAGACGGCGCGCTTGTCGGCATCGCTCAGGTGCGCCCATGCGCCGATTTCATGCAGCAAGCGGTAGCAGCCTTTGCAGCGCCCCTGCTGCTCGTCCAGCTCACAAATCGACACGCAGGGCGAGGGCACGCCGGGGCCGCTGTGGTCGGCCAGGGCATCGTTCAGATTGATCAAGGGTGTCATGGGTGGGGTGTTGCAGTGACGTCGTGCACAGGCGCGCCGGTGAGCGCCTGCAGCTCGGCAGGGGTGAGGCGGAACACGCCGTGTGGGTGACCGGCGGCGGCCCAGAGGGTGGCGAAGCGAAACAGCTCGCGGTCGATCAGTGTGACGGGCGGTGTGGCGTGTGCCAGCGGCGAGACACCGCCGATAGAAAAACCCGTTTTGGCTTTCACGAACTCCGCGTCGGCGCGGCCCAGCTTGCCGCCGTCGGCACAGGCGATGGCCTGCACCTTTTTTTCGTCCACCCGCAGGTCGCCTGAGGTGATGACGAGCACAGCCGCGTCGTCGCCACTGGGGTGGTTTTTGCGGCGAAAAATGATGCTCTTGGCGATCTGGCCCAGCGACACGCCCAGTGCGTCAGCCGCCTGCTGCGCGGTGCGCGCCGCGTCGCTGAGCATCACCGGCGCATGGACATGGCCAGCAGCAGCCAGCGCATCAGCCACGCGTTGCAGGCCGGCGGGGCGTTCGGTGACAGGTGTCAACACGGGATTTGTCATGGGAACCGATGGTAGCGACGCGGCAACACCCACGAGGCGCGCTGGGTCACCCCGCCGTGCGTTTCACCAGCAGCAGACTGGCGCCCATGGCAATCAGCACACCGCCAAACACGCGGTTCTGCGCCCTGCGTGCGCGCGCCGTGGCCAGCCAGCGTTGGGCGCGCGAGGCGAGAAACGCGTAGCCGTGCATCACCACGGTGTCGACCGCCAGCGCTGTCACCAGCAGGACCAGCAGCTGCAGCGCCAACGGCCGTGACGGGTTGATGAATTGCGGCAACACCGCCACGTTGAACACAATGCCCTTGGGATTGGTTACGTTGGTCAGCAGACCCAGCAGAAAACGCTGGCGGCGGCTGGGCACGCTGGCGTCGCAGAGGGAGGCCGGGACGCCGGCTGCCGTTGGCACCACGCTCACCCGAGAGCGCCACTGCTTACAACCCAGCCAGATCAGGTAGGCCGCCCCGAGCAGTTTGATCGCAGTGAACGCGGTGGCCGACGCCAGCAAGACGGCACCTACACCGGCGCCCGCCACCAGAATCAGCACCGCCACACCCGCTTCCAGCCCGGCGATGGTCGCGCTGGTCTTTTTGACACCGTAGGCCAAGCCGTGCGTCATGGACAGCACCGCGCCCGAACCGGGCGAAATCGCGATCACCCAACAGGCCAGAAAATAGGCCAACCAGAGTTGGAAGTCCACGGCGTTAGGCGGCCCGTTTGGCCAGCAGCGCCCGCGCCACGCGCGAGCCGCTGGGCCGACCGAGCTGCTCGCTGATCCAGGCGCCTGCATCCACCAGCACATCGAGATCAATGCCGGTGCTGATGCCCATGCCGTGCAGCAGATAGACCACGTCTTCGGTGGCCACGTTGCCGGTCGCACCCTTCGCGTAAGGACAGCCGCCCAGGCCAGCCACCGAGGTGTCGAATTGCCAGACACCCAGCTCCAGCGCGGCCAGCGTGTTGGCCAGCGCCTGGCCGTAGGTGTCGTGGAAGTGGCCCGAAATGTCGTCCAACGCGAAATGCTTCAACGTGGCCTCGATAGCGGCCTGTACCTTGCGTGGTGTGCCAACCCCAATCGTGTCGGCCACGCCCAAATGCTGCACGCCGATGCCCGCCATCAGCCCGGCGAGATACGCCACCCGTTCGGGCGCGACCTCGCCCTCGTAAGGACAGCCCACGCTGCAGCTCATCGCGCCGCGCACATAAATGCCCGCCGCCTTGGCCGCCGCCACCACCGGCGCAAAGCGCTCGATGCTTTCGGCAATCGAGCAGTTGATGTTCTTCTGGCTGAAGGCCTCACTGGCGGCAGCGAACACCACGATCTCATCGGGCTTGTCGAGCAGCGCCGCCTCGAAGCCTTTGAGGTTGGGCGTGAGCACCGAGTAGCGCACGCCGGGCTGGCGCGTCATACCTTGCATCACTTCGTGGTTGTCCGCCATCTGCGGCACCCATTTCGGGCTCACGTAGCTGGTGACCTCGATCTCTGTCAGACCAGCGGCCTGCAGGCGGTGGACGAGTTCAATTTTGACGGCAGCGGGAACGGGCTGCTTTTCGTTTTGCAGGCCGTCGCGCGGACCAACGTCGACGAGTTTGACTTGGGAGGGGATGTTCATAACGGCGTCTTTCGTTCAGTAGCCACGCTCAGGGTCGACGATGCCCACCACCGCCTCACCACGTTCCAGCGCCGCGATCTTGCCGGCGATCTGCGCGATGCTCTCGCTGCGCAGGGTGCGCGCTGAGGTGTGCGGTGTGATCTGAATTTTCGGGTGTTGCCAGAACGGGTGATCGGCCGGCATCGGCTCGGTGCGGAACACGTCAAGTGTGGCACCAGCCAGATGGCCGTTGTCCAGCAGCTCGATCAGATCGGCCTCGACCAGGTGCGCGCCGCGCGCCACATTGATCAGGTAACCGCCCGGCTGCAGCTGCGACAGGGTTTCACGGTTCAGGATGTCACGCGTCTCGGTTGTGAGCGGCAGCAAATTGACCAATACCCGGCACTCACTCAGAAAGCTGTTCAGCTGTTCCGGCCCGCTGTGGCAGACCACGCCATTGATGGTCTTCGCGCTGCGGCTCCAGCCGTGCACCGGGAACTCAAACACGCGCAGCGCGTTGGCCACCCGCTCGCCCAGCACGCCCAGCCCTAGCACACCCACCGGGCAATCGGCGCGGCGGCGTGGCTTTCGAAACGACCATTTGCCCAGCGCCACGTCGGCCTCGTAGCCGTCGAACTCGCGGAAGTGGCGGATCACCGCGTGGCACACGTACTCGGCCATCTGCACCGACATGCCGGCATCGTCCAGCCGCACGATTCGCGTGGCCGGCGCCAGCTTGAGTTGCAGCAGCGCATCAACCCCGGCGCCGATGTTGAACAAGGCCTTGAGGCGCGGCTGCTCGTCCAGAAAGGCCTGCGGTGGCGCCCAGACCACCGCGTAATCGGCCGGTGGAGCGCCGGGCGCCCAGAGGTCCACCGTCGCTTGGGGAAACGCGGCGCGCAAGCCCTCCAGCCAGGGCTCGGGCTTGGTGTCGGTGCAGCAAAAAGTGATGTTCATGACTGTGAGCTTATGGCGAAGACACGCGGCCCGCTGTCACGCGGATGCGACGGTGGCGGCCGGGGTGGCGGTAGCGGTGGCAACAGGGACGCTGATCTTGAGCAGCTCGGCGCCCTCGGCTACCTGGTCGCCGGGCGCGTACAGCAACTCGTCCACCGTGCCATCGGCCGGGGCGGCGATGGTGTGCTCCATCTTCATGGCTTCCATCACCGCCAGCGGCTGGCCTTGTTTGACTGCGTCGCCGGCTTGGACCGCGAACGACACCACCTTGCCCGGCATGGGCGCGGTCAGGCGACCGCCCTCGGCGGCGGCCTCGCCCGCGTGGGCCAGGGCGTCGATTTCGGTGATGACGGTAGCGCCCAGATCGCAAAACACATGCACCAGCTCCGCGCGCTGCCAGGTCTGCACCGTCTGGCGCTGA
>JBLIJY010000017.1:0-15274 GCA_047636095.1 Hydrogenophaga sp.
TGTACCTGGCGATGGAACGCCATCGCCAGCGCACGACCCCTCGGCGGGATTGAGGCGATCCTTCCCGCCTCAGGGTTGGGTTGCCGGCGTGGGGCGCTGGCTGTGCGCTTGGTCTGCACAGCGCCCGCTCACGCAGCCCATGAACCTCATTTCTTTCGGAGGGTGTAGGGGATCAACCCTGCTTGTCGTGCGCCACGGCGTGGGTTACAAACGCTCACCATCGCTTGTGAACACTGTCCTAGACCCGCCTCATGCCCGACACGTCTGATCTGTCATCCGCTGTTTTCGCCAAGACCGAGATTGGTCAGCAAGAAATTCAAACCCGCTCGCTGGGTCTGAGTCCGTTGGTGCGCCGCATCCTGGTGCTTGCCGATGGCAAGAAAAATGGGGGCGAACTCGCGGCTTTTCTGCCCAGCGCTGACGGCATCCAGGCGGTGCTGGAACAGCTGCTCAGCCTGGACTGCCTGCGCGCTGAAGGTGGTAGCCAAGCGGCCAGCCAGAGCGCCACCGCAGCGAACGCAGACGCTGCCAGCGAATCGTTTTTCACCGATGTTCCTGGCCTCCCACCGACCGAGCTGCGCAGCGCCAAAGACAACGAAATGGCGCGCAATTTCATGATCAACTCGATCAACTCGATCATCGGCCAGCAGATGCGCATTTCGCTCATCACCGACATCGCTGGCGCCAAGGGCACAGAGGGGTTGCGCAGCGTCTACATCGCCTGGCAAGCCAGTATGGCCGAACACGGCATAGGCAAAAAGCGCTTGCCCGAGCTCACGGAAAAGCTGTTCAAGGTATTGTGAACGCGCGCGGCGTCAAGCGCCACGCACCGCTGGCTGCCTCAGGGTTTGGCGCTGCTGGAGAACACGTTGAGCACCACGACGCCTGCCACGATCAGGCCCATGCCCAACGCGGCGGCCAGATCAATCCTTTGGCCATAAACCACCCAGGCCACCACGGTGATGAGCACAATGCCCAGGCCCGACCAGATGGCGTAGGCCACGCCCACCGCAATGGTCTTGAGCACCAGCGACAGGCAATAAAACGCCACCGCATAGCCCACCACGACCACGACTGAGGGCACCAGCCGGTTGAAGCCCTCGCTGGCCTTGAGCGCGCTGGTGCCCACCACCTCGGCGACGATGGCCAGCGCGAGCAGCAGCCAAGCGCTCATCTCACAGTTTCTCGGTCTCGCCGGCCTTGGGCTGCCACTTCATGAGCCGCTTTTCGATCTTGCCAACGGCGCCATCGAGCACCAGCGCAAAGCTGGTCAAGACCAAAATGCCAGCCATCACGGTGTTGATATCGAACTGGCCTTCGGCTTGCAAAATCAGGTAGCCCACGCCCTGGCTCGATCCCAGGTACTCACCCACCACCGCGCCCACAAAGGCCAGGCCGACCGAGGTATGCAGCGAGCTGAACACCCAGCTGGTGGCGCTGGGCAGGTACACATGGCGCAGCAGCTGTTTTTTGTTGGCGCCGAGCATGCGCGCATTGGCCAGCACCACCGGGCTCACTTCTTTCACGCCCTGGTAGACGTTGAAGAACACGATAAAAAACACCAGCGTCACGCCCAGCGCCACTTTCGACGCCATGCCCAGCCCGAACCACACCGCGAAGATGGGCGCCAGGATGATGCGGGGCATGGAGTTGAGCGCCTTGATGTAGGGCTCCAGAATGGCCGAGGCCATGGGGCTGAGCGCCAGCCACAGGCCCGCGCCCAGGCCACTGGCAGCGCCAATGCCAAAGGCCATCACCGTCTCGGCCAGCGTCACATACAGGTGAATGTAGATGTCGGCGTCGGTAACGAACCAGACCCAGATGCGCTCAAAGATCTTCAGCGGCTCGCCAAAGAAAAACGCGGCTTGCCGGTCGTTGTCGAACATGAAGGTGGGCAGCAGACCGGGCGTGGTCATCGCGTGCCAGAACACGAAGATCAGCACCAGGATGCCGATTTGCCACAGGCGCAGCGTGGCAGGGCGGGGTTTGATGAGATTCCACATGCTCAGGCCGCCTTCTGCAGTTGCTGCTGGTAGCCCTTGAGCACCTCTTCGCGCAACACGGCCCAGATAGCGGCGTGCAGTTCGAGGAAGCGCGGCGTGGTTTTGACCTCGGCCACATCGCGCGGGCGCTCAATGTCGATGGTGAATTCACCGATCGGGCGCGCCGCTGGGCCAGCGCTCAAGATCACCACCCGGTCGCTCATGGCGATGGCTTCATCGAGATCGTGGGTAATGAAGAGCACGGCTTTTCGCTTGTCACCCCCAGCGCCAGCCCACAGCGCCAGCACCTCATTTTCCATCAGTTGCCGGGTTTGAATGTCGAGCGCAGAAAACGGCTCATCCATCAGGATGATGTCGGGGTCGAGCACCAAGGTTTGCGCCAGGCTGGTGCGCTTGCGCATACCCCCGCTGAGCTGGTGCGGGTAGCGGTCGCCAAAGCCGCCCAGGCCCACGCGGCGCAGCCAGTCTTCGGCCTGCGTGCGCGCCTGCGCCTCGGCAATTCCCCGAAACTCCAGGCCTGCCATCACGTTTTGCAGCGCGGTGCGCCAGGGCATCAGGCTCTCGGTCTGAAACATGTAGCCTGCGCGCGTGTTCACGTCTCGCAGCGGCTCGCCGAAGATGTGCGCCGTGCCCTTGCTCGGTGAGAGCAGGCCAGCGGCCACGTTGAGCAGCGTGCTTTTGCCGCAACCCGTGGGCCCGACCACGCTCACGAACTCCCCGGCCGCAACCGTCAGGTCCACATGCTCCACAGCGGTGTAGCGTTGACCGGGCGCATCCTTGCTGATGAAGGTGCAGGCGACGTCTTTGAGTTCAATGGCGGGCTTCATGGAGTGGTGGGGAGTCATCAATCGCGGCGCGGGCGGGTCATGGGTACTTGGCGCTGGCCTTGCGCGCAAAGTCGTTGGTGAACACGGCGGCCAGGTCCAGCTTGGCCTCGGCCAGTTTGGCGTCCACACTGCCCAGGGCGCGGAACGCGGTGCTAGGGCCGCTGGCGGGGAACATGCCGTCAGGCGACAAGGCCTTTTGCGCGGCGAGGAACCCGTCGATGTAGATCGAGCGGTCGCCCAGCAAGTAGCTCTCAGGCACCACCTTGATGATGTCGCCTGGGCCAGCCCTCTGAATCCATTTGTTGGCGCGCACCATGGCGTTGGTCATGGCTTGCACCGTGTTGGGGTTCTTGTCGATGAAGGGCTGCGGCGCATACAGGCAGCCGCCGGGCATGGGGCCGCCAAAGATCCTCTCCGATTCGGCCACGATGCGCGTGTCGGCCACGATTTTGAGGTCGCCCGAGCGCTGCAGCAGCGTGATCACCGGATCGAGGTTGCTCATGGCGTCGATCTGGCCCGAGCGCATGGCGGCCACCGCGCCGCTGCTGGCACCCACGCCGATGAAGCTCACGTCGCTGGGCTTCAAACCCGCCTTGGCGAGCACGAAATTGGCCATGATGTTCGTCGAACTGCCGGGCGCGGTGATGCCGATTTTCTTGCCCTTGAGATCGGCCACCGTCTTGAAGTTCGGCATCGTCTTGGGGTTGACGCCGAGCACGATCTGCGGCGCGGCGCCCTGCAACACAAAGGCGCGCATGGGCTGGCCCTTGAACTGCATGTTGACCGTATGCTCGAACGCGCCCGAGACCACGTCGGCGCTGCCACCGACCACCGCCGCCAGCGCGCGCGAACCACCCGCGAAGTCGACGATGGTGGCGTCCAGCCCCTCGTCTTTGAAGTAGCCCAGCTGCTCGGCGATGGTCAGCGGCAGGTAATAAAACAGGTTCTTGCCGCCAACTGCGATCGTGACCTTGGGTTTCTCGATGGCCTGCGCCAGCACCAGGCGGGGCAGGGCGGCGGCGGCGATCGAGCCGGCAATGAGGTGGCGTCTTTGCATGGGGTCTCCTGTTGTTTGGAATTGAAACGGGCATTGCCCGCTGCGATGCACATCCTAGCGTCGCCACCCCCTATCCGAAACCAGGGCTTGCCCTAGGGCGCAAGGCCTTCCCTGCCCAGCGGTTCAAGCAACCGGCAGCCCGTCGACAAACACGCGCAGTTCACCGGGCGCGAACGCGGTCCAGACCTCATTCGAGGTCAGCGGCGTGGTCACAATCACCGCCGCGCGGTCACCGGGCTGGTTGATCTCGGCGAAGTTCACCGTGTAGTCCTCGTCCATCAGCGTGGCCTGCGAGAACGGGTGCTGGCGCGTCAGGTGGTAGAGCTTGGTGCTGCAATGCGCCCACATCGCATCGCCGTTGGAGAGCAGGAAGTTGGCGGTGCCAAACGCTGCGATTTGCGGGATCAACTCACGCAGGGTGTGGGTGAGTTCTTCCACCGTGGGCAGGGCGGCGTGGGACTTGGCAAGTTCCTGCATCAGCCAGCAAAACGCGCGCTCGCTGTCGGTGCTGCCCACCGGGTGAAATGCACTGTGCAGCTTGGGATGGTAGTTTTTCAAATCGCCGTTGTGGGCAAACACCCAGTGCCGGCCCCAGAGCTCGCGGGTAAACGGGTGGGCGTTTTCCAGTGCCACCGCGCCCTCGGTGGCCTTGCGCACATGGGCAATGATGTTCTTGCTTTTGAGCGGGTAGCTGCGCAGGAACGCCGCCATTTGCGATTCAGCCGCGTTCTCGTGGTCGACAAACAGCCGCAGCCCGCGCCCTTCAAAAAACGCAATGCCCCAGCCGTCGGCGTGGTGGTCGGTTTTGCCACCGCGCTGGCAAAAGCCGGTGAAGCTGAAGGAGGCGTCGGTGGGGGTGGCGCAGTTCAGGCCGAGAAGTTGACACATGGTGGGGCGATTGTGCCGCTCGCCCATGGCGAGCGCACGTCTCACACCGTTGGACTTTGTCCACCAACAAAAATAAACGAAGTCAACATCCATCCACCCTCTCGAAGCATGCGCACCGTCAACATCCATGAAGCCAAGACACACCTTTCTCGCCTGATTGAGCGTGCCTTCAACGGCGAGCCCTTTGTGATTGCAAAATCTGGCCGCCCCTTGGTCAAGGTGGTCGCGCTGAGCCCGTCAGAGGCGACCGCTCAGCAGCGCATTGGCTTCCTGGCGGGACAGGTTGTGGCGCCCGATGATTTCGATTCGATGGGTCGCGAGCACATCGAAAACAGCTTTCTGGGAGTGGATGCCCGATGAGGGTCTTGTTGGACACCCACATTCTTCTGTGGGCGGCCGCAGGCTCGCCAGCCCTGAGTGAACAGGCTCGCCAAGTGCTTGTCTCTGATGCTGCGGAGTTGTTTTTCAGCGCGGCCAGCATCTGGGAAGTTGCCATCAAAACCAGCTTGGGCAGAGCTGACTTTGCGGTCAATCCTCGACAGCTCAGGCGAGGGCTGTTGTCCAACGGGTACCTTGAACTGCCTGTCACCGGTGAACATGGCATCGAGGTCGGCTCATTGCCCGATGTTCACAAAGAGCCGTTTGACCGCATCCTGATTGCCCAGTCCAGGGTGGAGGGGATGCGGCTTGTGACAGCCGACAAGTTGGTTGCGCAGTATCCGGGCGGCATTTTGTTGGGGTGATCCTTGTGAAGAACGGGTTGCACGCTGGCCGCTCGACTCAAACAAGACACCACTTTGCGTCAGGTGCCCCACCCATCAACCCTGCTCGACCCATTCAAGACATGGCAACCGGCGGTTCTCGCAACCGCCAGGCCGCCACCAGCGCCAGCGCGCAGACTGCGGCCAGCATCAGAAACGTTTCGTTGAACGCGGTCAGGCGCGCCGGGTTGGTGCTGGCCGTGTCCAAGCGAAAACCGTAGGCAGTGATGCGCCATTCGAGCACGATGCCGCACAGACTCACGCCGGCGGCCCCGCCCAGCATGCGCAGGAAGTTGATGGCGCTCGATCCCTGGGGAATGTGGGTGTGTGGCAGCCCGCGCATGGCGCCGATGTTGAGCGAGGGCAGGATGAAGCCCAAGCCGATACGACCCAGAATGGCCCAGCTCACCAACAGCGGAATGATGGCGCCGGGGCGGCTCAGGTCGATGGTGACCATGAGCGCGAACGAGGCGGCGAGCAGCGCCAGCCCGACGCTGACCAGCCGGTGCGTGGGTTGACGGTCGGCCAGGCGGCCGACGATGGCAATGGTGACGGCCAGCACCAGGCCGGCCGGCAGCAAGATACCGCCCACATACGACGCCGACAGACCCAGCCCCATCTGCATGTAGACCGGCAGCAGGTAGGTCGAGCCGAACAGCGCGATGCCGTAAATGAAGGCCACGATGCTGCCCATGGCGAAACGGCGGTCGGCAAACATCGAGAGGTTCATGAGCGGCGCCACCGCGCCGTCGGGCCGGCGACCATGACGCTGGAGCATGCGCCGCTGCAGCATCACAAAGCCCACCAAAGCCAGCGCCGCACTGCCCAGGAAGACCGCCGCGCTGCTGGATCCGCCGTGCAGCGCCACCAGGCCGTTGAGCAGGCACAGCGTGCCCACCGTGGCCAGCAACAGGCCGGGCCAGTCCAGCGTGGCGCCGCGCGGATCGGCCGCGGCACCGCCCGGCGCGTTGGTGGGCACATACCGCCGCGCCAGCCACAATGAGACCAGGCAGAACGGCACCACCATGTAGAAGATCGAGCGCCAGCCCAGACCATCGACCAGCAGGCCGCCGATGCTGGGACCGATGGCGGGCGCCAGCACCACGCCCATGCCGAAAATGCCGCTGGCGCGACCCTGCTCGCTGGGCTGGAAGGCGCGCAGGATGATGATGGCCGGGATCGGCTGCACCACGCCGGCAGCCAAGCCCTCGGCCACGCGCGCGGCCAGCACCAGCGGGAAATGTTGCGCCAGCCCGCCAGCCACGCCGCCGGCCAGCAGCAGCCACATGCAGCCCTCGTAGGTGCGCCGGTAGCCGTAGCGCGAGAGCAGCCAGGGGGTGGTGAGCATGGACACCGTCATGGCGGCCATGAAGCCCGAGCTGACCCACTGGGCGCGCTCCTGGCCCAGCGAAAAGTGCTGGCTCATGTCGGGGATGGCCACGTTGATGATGGTGGACGACATGATCGACGCCATCGTGCCCACCATCACCGAGAGCAACAGCAACCAGCGGTAGCGCTCGCCGTGGCGCAGGCGCAGAGCCGCGATCGAGTCGTCGCGCGCAGCGGGCGGGCTCACGGCTTGCGCGACTGGCGGCGCTGAACGTCGCGCCACAGGCGCAGCGCCAGCAGCAACGCCGGCACGCTGTGCAGCAGCAAATCGAAGATGTCAATCGGCTTGGTCAGCTGGCCCTGCATCAACATGCGCAGCTTCTCCAGCAGGTGCGGCTCGGGCACCACTGGTGCCACCAGCAGCCAAAGCGCAATCAGCACCAACCAAAGCAAAGGGATGCGGTCGAGCCAGCGCATCAGACGTTGCCTGCGGCCACGTGTGCGGCCACGCAACGCGCGCAGATGCAGGCCAGTCCCTCGGCCTGCGGGGGCAGGCGTTCCAGCAACGCGGGGGGGAACGCCTGCGACACGCACCAGCACGGTGGCTGTGGCTGGCCGGTGGCGCGTTCGATCTCCATCGCGCAGCGGTTGTCACCACCGCACAGCGGGCATTGGTTGGGGTCGACGGTCATTGGGGCGGGCTTCATGGCAGGTTGTGCGCAGCACACTCCAGTGTATCGGTGTAGCCGGATCGGCCGCTCGGGTATGCCCGCGTTTTCTGAGGATGGCGCTGAGCTTGGGGTTAGGATGCCGCATGGAAAAGCTGCTGGATTCTCTGAGCCGCGCGGCCTCGCTCACCGGCGAGCGCGTGTTGGTGGGCCTGCCTCAAGTGCTTGAAGCCTTGGTGCTGCTCTTGGTCGGCTGGCTGCTGGCGAGGCTGCTGCGCCTGGCCACGCGCCAAGGGGTTGCGCTGCTCGATGGCCTGATCGCCCGCACGGCTGGCCCAGGGCGCTGGCGGCTGGCTCGGTTCGCCGGCATCCTCGCAACGGTGGTCTTCTGGGTGGTGCTGCTGTTCTTTCTGACCGCTGCCACGCAAACGCTGGGTCTGCAAACCTTCACCGACTGGCTGGCCCGCCTGCTGGATCACCTGCCCACGGTGGCCGCTGGCCTGCTGATCATGGCGGTGGGCTATTTGCTGTCTGGTCTGGCGGCGGACCTGGTGCAGGCCACCGCCAGCGGGCTGGGCGCGCCGCAGCGTTTGGCCCTTGCGCGCGTGGCCCAGGGCACGACGCTGGTGCTGGCGCTGCTGGTGGGCGCCGACCAAATCGGCCTGAAGGTGACTTGGCTGGCGACTTTCGCGGCCGTGTTGCTGGTGGCCGTGCTCGGTGGCATGGCGCTGACCATCAGCCTGGGCGCGCGCACCTATGTGTCCAACCTGATCGGCGCGCACCACTTGGGGCAAAGTTTGCGCCCCGGCCAGCGCGTGCGCGTGGCCGGGCATGAGGGCCTGCTGATCGAAGTCACCGCGACCTCGCTGGTGCTGGAGACCAGCGAGGGCCGCGTGCTGCTGCCCGGGCGGCTTTACCACGACGAGGCGATTGTGGTGCTGGCCCCCGCCAGCGCGGGCTGAAACCATGGCCGCCAACACCACCATTGACCGAAAAGCCGCCCTCAGCCTGGCCTTCATGCAAGCGCATCCGGTGCAGGCGGCGCGGGTGCTGGAGGCGCTGCCTGCACCCGCATCGGCCTTGGTTTTTGAGCGCGCGCCAGCGCGCATCGGCGCCGGTGTGATGGCGGCCATGTTGCCGCGCCAGGCATCGCGCTGCGTGGCCGAGTTGTCGGACGCGCGCGCGCTGGAGCTGCTGGTGGCCATGAACATGCAGGCCACGGTGTCGATGCTGCGCTACTTGCCGCGCGAGCGGCGCAACCAGTTGGTGGCCAGCCTGCCGGCGGCCTCTGCGCTGGCCTCTACCGTGTTGCTCGGTTTTGATGAGGACTCGGTGGGTGCCTGGGCCGACCCCAGCGTGATCATCTTGCCCGCAGGTGCCCGCGCCGCCGACGCGCTTGACCGCGTGCGCCAGACCGAGGTGAGCCACCCGGCGGTGTTCGTGACCGACGACGCGCGCCGGCTGCTGGGCCTGGTGCCGGTGCCTGCGCTGCTGCGCGCGCCTGAGGCCGCCACCCTGGCAACCCTGATGCAGGGCGCGCCAGCGGTTTTGATGGCACTGGCACCGCTGGCCGGCGCGTCTGCCCACCCGGGCTGGACGCTGGCCTGGGCGCTGCCGGTGGTGGAGTCGGGGGATCGGCTGGTGGGTGTGCTGACACACGACGCGATGACACGCGCACAGCAGCGCAACCAGGCACCCGAGGCGAACGATGTGGCGCGCGAGATCGGGCTGCCGGGCATGGCGGTGCGCAGCTACTGGCAGACCATCGTAGGGCTGGTGGGCGTTTGCCTGCCGCTGATGCCGAGCGTGCCACCGGTCTGGCCCAAACAGGGAGGCAGCGATGAGCGCTGAGACGGCGCTCACGGCCGACGCCCTGCTCTCGCAGCGCTTCGTGCTGGACTACCCGCACGAAGCAGCCCGCCTGTTTGAGGCCATGCCAGCGAGCGACGCCGCCGACCTGATCGCCACCCAGCCACCGCACGCGCGGCTGCGGGCCTGGGAATCGCTGGCGCCTGACGTGGGACTGGCGGTGCTGCAGCAGCTGAGCGAGCCACAGGCCGTGCACCTGCTGGCCGAAGCCGAGCCGGTGGTGTCGGTGGCGGTGCTCACCCAGATGGAGCCCCAAGCCCGCGACGCCTGGCTGCAGCGCCTGGGCAAAGAAGCGAGCCATGAATTGCGGGGGCTGCTCGCCTACCCGAGCGACAGCGCTGGCCACCTGATGGACCCGCGGGTGAGCCCGCTGCGCACCGGCATGACCGTGGCTGAGGCGATCGAGCGGCTGCGCCAGATCCGCCGCGACGGCCTGCGCGAACTGTTGGTGGTGGACGACCAGGGTCGACTGACCGGCCGCGTGGAGGTGCAAGACCTCGCGCTGGCTGTGCGCGAGCTGCCGCTGGCCGACATCACCCGCCCAGTGGTGGCGGTGGTCAACGACCTCGATCCGCGCGAAGACGTGGTCAAGCTGATGCAAAACCACCCCATCACCGTGCTGCCGGTGATCAACGTGTCGGGCCGCTTCATCGGCGTCATTCGACAAGCCGAGCTGGTGACGGCGGTGGAGGAAGAGACCAGCCTAGACATGCTGACCATGGTGGGCGCCAGCCCAGACGAGCGCGCACTGTCTTCGCCCATCTTCGCCATGAAAAAGCGCCTGCCCTGGCTGCAGATCAACCTGCTGACGGCCTTTCTGGCGGCCGCGGTGGTGGGCCTGTTCGAGAGCACCATCGCCCAGTTCACCGCGCTCGCCGTGCTGCTGCCGGTGGTGGCGGGGCAGTCGGGCAACGCGGGCGCACAGGCGCTGGCGGTCACCATGCGCGGCCTGATGCTGCGCGAGATCAGCCTGCGCCACTGGCCCGCCGTGGTGGGCAAAGAGGCCCTGACCGGGCTGCTCAATGGCATGGCCGTGGCGGCCACCACGGGCTTGGCGGTTTATGTGTGGAGCCGTTCGCTGCCGCTGGTGGGCGTGATCGTGCTGGCCATGGTGATCTCCATGCTGGCGGCGGGCGTCACCGGGGCGCTGGTGCCGATTTTGCTGCGCCGCTTCGGCCAAGACCCGGCCACGGCATCGTCCATCATCCTGACCACCGTGACCGATGTGGTCGGCTTTTTTTCCTTCCTGGGCATTGCCGCGCTGTTCGCCCCGCTGCTGGCTGCCAGCTTCGCCTGATACCCTCAAAACCATGGAATGTCATTTCAGGTGGACGCGGGTGTGGCTGGACAAGTGGCAGCGGGCGGGCCTGCTCGCTGGGCTGCTTTTTGGGCTGCTCGTTGGGCTCGGCGGGCCTGCGCACGCCGCCGCGCCACCGACGCACACCGTGCCCAACAACCTGGCCCAGCGCATGATGGCTTGCACCCTGTGCCACGGCAGTGAAGGCCGCGCCACCGCCAGCGGCTACTTCCCGCGCATCGCCGGCAAACCGGCCGGCTATCTCTACAACCAGCTCACCCACTTTCGCGACGGGCGACGCCAAAACCCCGGCATGGCCAACCTGCTCGACCACCTGAGCGACGCTTACCTGCGCGACATCGCAGGGCACTTCGCCGCCATCGACCTGCCGTACCCACCGCCGCAAACCACCCGCGTGCCACCCGAGATGCAGGCCCGCGCCGAAGCCTTGGTGCACCAAGGCGACCCCACACGCCAGCTCCCTGCCTGTGTGGCCTGCCACGGCGAGCGGCTGACCGGCATGAACCCGGCCGTGCCTGGCCTGCTGGGCCTGCCGCGCGACTATTTGATTGGCCAGCTCGGCGGCTGGCAGACCGGCCTGCGCCAGGCGCATGCGCCCGACTGCATGGGCCAAGTGGCCAAGGCGCTGTCGGCTGAGGATGTGGGCGCGCTGGCCACCTGGCTCTCGGCTCAAGCCTTGCCGGCCAACACCCACCCCGCGCCGCCCTCGGCGCAACCCCTGCCGCTGCGCTGTGGCAGCGCGGCGCACTGATAGAGAGCCTGAGCGTGACAAGAACCCAACAGGCTTCGCCGGTGCGGCGCTTGCTGAGCGTGGCAGTCGCTGCCGCGCTGGTGGCCGCCGTGGCGATGGCGGTGCTGCTGTGGCAACAGCTCGGCGTGGCCGCTTTGCCCGCGTTGGACAGTCCCCGCCCGGTGACTGATGGCGCGCTGGTCGAGCGCGGCGCTTACCTGGCGCTGGCCGGCAACTGCGCCGGCTGCCACAGCGCGCGCGGTGGTGAGCCCTACGCGGGCGGGCGCGCCATTGCCACCCCGTTTGGCACCGTGTTCGCCGGCAACCTCACGCCCGACCCACAGACCGGCCTGGGCCGCTGGAGCGCCGAGGCATTCTGGCGCGCCATGCACCACGGGCAGTCGCGCGAGGGCCGCCTGCTTGTGCCCGCCTTTCCGTACGACAGCTACACGCAGATCAGCCGCGCAGACAGCGACGCGCTCTACGCCTTTCTCGGCAGCCTGCCCGCCGTGTCGCAGGCCAACCGGGCGCACGCGCTGCGCTGGCCTTACAACACCCAGTTCGCGCTGGCCGCCTGGCGCACGCTGTATTTCGAGCCGCAGCCGTTCGCGACGGACGCCACGCAAAACGCCGAATGGAACCGCGGTGCCTACCTGGTGCGCGGCCTGGGGCATTGCGCAGCTTGCCATTCGGCACGCGATGCGCTCGGTGGCCCAGCCGGCGATCTCGCGGGCGGCTACTTGCCGCAACCCGCCTGGCACGCGCCCTCGCTGCGTGCCCAGAGCGAAGCTGGGGTACAGCACTGGGACACCGCGCGCACCGTGGAGCTGTTGCAGCGCGGCACCACCACCGGCGCTTCGGTGATGGGCCCGATGGCCGAGGTGGTGTTCGAGAGCACGCAGCACCTGAGCCCCACCGATCTGCGCGCGATGGCACTCTATTTGCAAGCGCTGGCACCGCAACCGGTCTCAAAGCCCGAGTTCGAGCCAGCGCGCGGCGAACAGCTCGCGCTGGGCGAAAAGGTCTATGGGAAAAACTGTGCCGACTGCCATGGCCAACAAGGCGAGGGCGCGCCGGGCGCCTACCCCGCGCTGGCCGGTAACCGCGCTGTCACTCAGGCGCAGGCGGGCAACACGGTGCTGGCGGTGCTCGGCGGCGGTTTTGCGCCCGCCACCGCCGGCAATCCCCAGCCCTACGGCATGCCGCCGTACCGCACGCTGCTCACCGACGCCGAGATAGCGGCCGTGGTCACCCACCTGCGCCAGTCTTGGGGCAACCGCGCCTCGGCGGTGCGGCCGCAAGACGTGCAGCGGCTGCGCTGAAACCGCAGCCTGGCAGAGCGTTGGGCAGCGCCGTCACACCAGCCGGCACCGCGCGAAGGCCTCATCCGTGCCACACTTTCCCAATGACCGCCAAAAACGCCCCCACACAGCCGCCCGAGCCCGCCGAGTCCGTCAAGCCC
The DNA here is from genome assembly GCA_047636095.1 of Hydrogenophaga sp. GTDB lineage: Bacteria > Pseudomonadota > Gammaproteobacteria > Burkholderiales > Burkholderiaceae_C > Hydrogenophaga. Next base: position 12,913 of record JBLIJY010000017.1, read on the forward strand.
GCCACTCACGCGGTCGACCCGCTGTTTCTGGCCGCGCCGCACGTCTCCACCTACCTGGGCGAGTTCGCGCTCACCAACGCCAGCGGGTTTTTCTTTGAGCGCGAAGACCGGCTGTACCTGGTGACCAGCCGGCATGTGGTGATCGACGAGGCCAGCGAACATCTGCCTGATCGCCTGATGATCGAGCTGCATCTCGACGCCACCAACCTCACCCAGTCCACCGGCTTTTCGGTGCCGCTGTACGGCGACGGCGTGGCGCTGTGGCACCAGGGGCGCGACAGCGAAGGCGAGATCGATGTGGCGGTGATCGAGCTTGATCGCTCCGCTTTCCCGCCGTCGGCCGTTTACCGCGCGTTCACACCAGCGCACATCCAGAACGCGTTCGACACCGTGCCGGCCGACGCCGCGCTCCTGATCGTGGGCTTTCCGCTCGGCTTCCACGATGCCGTGCACCACCTGCCGGTGGTTCGGCTGGCGGCGATTGCTTCGCCGCTGGGCATCCGCTTCCAGGGCCAAGGTTTCTTTTTGACCGACGCGCGTACGCACCGCGGTACCAGCGGCGCGGCGGTCGTGATGCGCGACCCATCGCCCACCAGCCCCGCTGCCCGGGCGCTGCCGTGGCGTCTGCTTGGCGTGCACTCCTCGCGCATGGACATGGGCAACCGCGATCTCGTGCTCGACGAATCGCTCGGGCTGAACTGCGCCTGGTACGCCAACATCTTGCTCACGCTGACCGAAGCACGCGCTTGAGCGCTGCGCTGCAAAACCCTTCGGTGCGCGGGTCGGGTCGCCGGCCCACAGGGCTGGATGCAGCATGCGTTTTAGATTGACGCCCATGAAAAAAGCCTGGCTGCTGGTGGGTTTGGCGGCAGCGGCGGCGCTGCTCGTGATCGGTGGTTGTACCGCCTCGCGCATCAGCGCGGCAGCCCAGCTCGCGCGCGAGAGCGAGCCGTTCCAGCACAACCCGCCCAACGCCGCGCTGCGCCTGCTGATCGTGGGCGACAGCACGGGTGTGGGCACGGGCGCCAGCGCGCCGAAGCACAGCGTGGCGGGGCTGCTGGCGCAAAGCTTCCCGCGCCTGGCCATCGAGAACCGCGCCCGCGACGGCGCCACCTTCGCCGGTGTGGTGCAGCAACTCGAGCGCGGTGGGCGTTTTGATCTGGTGCTGCTCATGGCAGGCGGCAACGACGTGATTCGCTTTCGCAGCGAAGACGCCATGAGCGCTGACGTGCAGCGCTCGCTGGCGCTGGCCCACGCCATGGCCCCGCGCGTGGCGGTGATGCCAGCCGGTAACGTGGGCAACGCGCCGTTTTTCTTTGCGCCACTCTCCGGTGTGATGAGCGCGCGTTCGCGCACGTTGCACGCCGTGGTGAGCCAGGTCGCCGCTGCGGCCAGCACGCAATACATCAATCTTTACCAAGAGGCCGAGACCGACCCGTTTGCCCGCGACAAGGACTTGCATGCCAAAGACGGCTTGCACCCCAGCGATGCGGGCTACCGCGTGTGGCGCGACGAGCTGCTGGCGCAAAGCGGCTGGGCCTCGGTGCTGCAAGCAGCGCAGTAGCCACCCCGCCGCGCGGGCTCAGACCACCAGCACCGCCACCAGCCAGACCAGCGCCAGCGGCCGCGCCATGGTGCTGGCTGGGGGCAAGCGCCACACGCAAGCCACCAGAAACAGGTTGTACGGCAGCGGTGCGAAGTGCAGCGCCACCGCCCAGCCGATCTGATCGGTGATGGCGAATGTCGCCAACCCGGCCGCGGTCAGCAGCAGGTTCACCCCGGTGCCCACCAGCAGCATGTCGCGCCACAGCAGCGTTTGCCGGGGCACCTCACCCCGCCAGCGCCGGGTGGCCCAGGCGATCATGCGAAGGCCTGCCGAAGCAGAAAAATCGCGCCCTGAATCAGGGCAAACACCACACCCGAGACCCCAGCACTGATCACCACGGTGACCAGCAGGCTGATAGACAGCGCTGGCAGCGTGTTGCCCACCGCAATGCGCTCGCGCGCCATATCGTGTGCCAGCGACAACAGCACCACCGACAGCGGCAGGCCTTTCAAAGGCGTCTGCTCCGTTGGGTTGGGCGGCGGGTGTTGTGAGCGCATGGCCCAAGCGTATCTAACCGCATCACGCCATACGGCGGGTGCCGTGCGTGTTTGGGCAGTGCCGGCGGCGGTCACGCTGGCGGCGTGGGCTGCCCGGTGGGCGTGAACCGCTCCATCAGCGCCTCGCCCCATGCCCACGGGCCGGTCAGCGTGAGCGTCACCGTGGTCCAGTCGCCGTCGGTCTGCACCTGTTGATCGGCGTCCCAGGCACCGCCCTCGTCCAGCGCGCCGCGTGGGCCGGGACTGTGGCGCGCGGCCG
>JBLIJY010000018.1:0-15164 GCA_047636095.1 Hydrogenophaga sp.
CCCTTTGGCGGTGCCGTAGGCAGTGCCCCAGCCCCAGACCTCGGCGCCTTTGCCACGTTGCACCACGCGGTTGCGCAGAATATCTGCCACCACATCGCCGTCGCCGGCCAGCAGTGCCTTGGTCGAGCACATTTCCGCACACGCCGGCAACTTGCCTTCGGCAAGACGGTTGCGCCCATACTTTTCGAACTCCGCCTGACTGCCATGCTCCTCGGGACCGCCAGCGCAGAAGGTGCATTTGTCCATCTTGCCGCGTAGCCCAAAGGTGCCGTTGCTGGGGAACTGCGGCGCGCCAAACGGGCAGGCGTAAGAGCAGTAGCCGCAGCCGATGCACACGTCTTTGTCGTGCAGCACCACGCCCTCTTCGGTGCGGTAGAAGCAGTTGACCGGGCAAACCGCCATGCAAGGCGCGTCGCTGCAATGCATGCAGGCCACCGAGATCGACTTTTCGCCCGGTACGCCATCGTTCAGTGTCACCACGCGGCGGCGGTTCACGCCCCAGGGTACTTCGTGCTCGTTCTTGCAAGCGGTGACGCAGCCGTTGCATTCGATGCAGCGCTCGGCGTCACAGATGAATTTCATTCGTGCCATGGGTTGTTCCTGCTTTTATGCTTTTTCGACGTTGCAGATGGTGGACTTGGTCTCTTGCATCATGGTCACGATGTCGTAGCCGTAGGTGGTCGCTGTGTTGACCGCCTCACCGCGAATCACGGGCATGGCGCCGTCGGGGTAGTAAGGTTTCATATCGGTACCCTGCCAGTGGCCGGAGAAGTGGAATGGCAGGAACACCGTATCGGGCGCCACACGCTCGGTCACCAGCGCCTGCACATTGATGCGCGCACCGGTGGGGCTGGTCACCCAGACCCGCTCACCATTGCGAATACTGCGAGCCGATGCAGCAGCGGGGTTGAGTTCGACAAACATTTCCTGCTGCAATTCCGCCAGCCAGGGGTTGGATCGGGTTTCTTCGCCACCGCCTTCGTACTCGACCAAACGGCCCGAAGTCATGATCAGCGGAAATTTCTCGTGAAGCTTGTCGTCCACGTTTTTCTGCTGCAGCGATTTGTAGAGGACAGGCAAGCGCCAGCGGGTTTTCTGGTCATCGTGGCTCGGGTACTTCGCCACCATGTCGGGGCGAATGCCGTAGAGCGCCTCGCGGTGTTGCGGTATCGCATCGGGAAAATTCCAGACCACGGCGCGCGCTTTGGCGTTGCCAAAGGGATGGCAGCCGTGGGCCATGCATACGCGCTGGATGCCACCAGAAAGATCGGTCTTCCAGTTCTTGCCCTCGGCTGCTGTCTGCTCAGCTGCTGTCAAGTCGCCCCACCAGCCCAGCTTTTTCAGCAGCACATGGTCGAACTCCGGGTAACCGGTGGTGATCTCCGCGCCCACCGAGTGCGAACCATCTTCAGCCAGCAAACTCACGCCCTCACGCTCAACGCCAAAGTTGGCGCGGAAATTGCCACCGCCTTCCATGACGTGCTTGGAGGTGTCGTACAGGTTGGGCGAGCCGGGGTGCTTGATGGCCGCTGTGCCAAAGCAAGGCCAAGGCAAGCCAAAGTAGTCACCGCTCATGTCGTAGCCGGTCTCTTTGTCGACCACCTGGCCTTTGCACTTGAGCGTCTTGACATCGAACGCGCTCATGTTGCGCATGTGGGCCTTGAGGCGCTCAGGGGTCTGGCCGGTGTAGCCGATGGTCCAGACCGAGGCGTTGATTTCGCGCAGAATATCCTCGGGCACGGGCTCGTCCATGCCCTTGACTTTTTGCATCTTGTAGTTTTTCGACAGCTCGGCGGCAAAGCCCAGCTTTTCGGCGAACTGGTGCATGATCATGTGATCGCTTCTGCTCTCCCACAGCGGTTCGATCACCTTTTCACGCCACTGGAGCGAGCGGTTCGACGCGGTGCACGAACCACTGGTCTCGAACTGCGTGGCCGCAGGCAACAGGTACACCGCGCGATTGGGATTCTGGTCCTCTGGCCTGCCAGGCATCGCTGCCATCGACGCGGTGGCCGATGGATACGGATCGACCACCACCAGCAGGTCGAGCTTGTCCATCGCGCGTTTCATCTCCAGACCACGGGTCTGCGAGTTGGGCGCATGGCCCCAGAAGAACACACCGCGCAGGTTGGAGTCTTGGTCGATCAGCTCGTTGTTTTCTAGTACACCGTCGATCCAGCGCGAGACGGTGATGCCCGGCTTGGTCATGTTGGCGCCGGTGTATTTGGCCTTTATCCAGTCGTACTCCACGCCCCAGACTTTGGCGAAGTGCTTCCAAGAGCCTTCGGCCAGTCCGTAGTAGCCGGGCAGCGAGTCGGGGTTGGGACCGACGTCGGTCGCGCCCTGCACGTTGTCGTGACCGCGGAAGATGTTGGTGCCACCACCGCTCTTGCCAATATTGCCCAGCGCCAACTGCAAGATGCAGGACGCGCGCACGATGGCGTTGCCGATGGTGTGCTGCGTCTGTCCCATGCACCAGACGATGGTGGCTGGCTTGGCCTCGGCCATCATTTTGGCTACCTTGAACACTTGCGCCTCGCCCACACCACAGGCCTCTTCGACCTTGTCGGGTGTCCACTTGGCCATCACCTCGGTTTTGATGGCCTCCATGCCGTAGACGCGGTCGTTGATGTACTGCTTGTCTTCCCAGCCGTTTTTGAAGATGTGATACAGCATGCCGAACAGGAACGGAATGTCGGTGCCGGAGCGAATGCGCACGTATTCATCGGCCTTGGCGGCGGTGCGGGTGAAGCGCGGATCCACCACGATCATCTTGCAGCCGATCTCCTTGGCGTGCAGCATGTGCAGCATGGACACCGGGTGTGCCTCGGCCGCGTTGGAGCCGATGTACAACGCGCACTTGCTATTTTGCATGTCGTTGTACGAGTTGGTCATGGCGCCATAACCCCAGGTGTTGGCCACACCAGCCACCGTGGTCGAGTGGCAAATGCGTGCCTGGTGGTCGCAGTTGTTGGTGCCCCAGAAACTCACGAACTTGCGCAGCAAATAGGCTTGCTCGTTGTTGTGCTTGGACGAGCCGATGAAGTAGACCGAATCGGGGCCACTGGCCTCGCGCAGCGCCTTCATCTTGTCGGCGATCTCTTCCAGGGCGGTGTCCCAGCTGATGCGCTGGTACTTGCCGTTGACCAGCTTCATCGGGTAGCGCAGACGGTATTCGCCATGGCCGTGCTCACGCAAGGCCGCGCCTTTGGCGCAATGAGCGCCGAGGTTGATGGGTGAGTCGAATACCGGCTCCTGGCGGATCCAGACGCCGTTCTGCACGACCGCATCGGTGGCACAACCCACCGAGCAGTGTGTGCAGACCGTGCGACGCACCTCGATTTTCCCGCCCTCGGTCGCCGCGCCACTGGCAGCCGCGTCGGCTTTTTTCACCAAGGCAAGCTGGCCTGCCGCCAGACCCACGCCCACGCCCAGACCCGAGCGGCGCAAAAACCCGCGTCGGTCCATCGTGGGCAGGGCGGCCGACAGGCCGCGTTGGAGGCTGTGCACCAGCGAGGTGTGCGAGCGTGCGCCATGCGCACCCGAAGATTTTTTGGTCAACAACATGGGGGGTTCCTGCGGGGCTCAGACCATCGTGGTCTTGTAATAACGTTTGACGTGCTCGCTCAGGTGATAACCACCGCCGCGCTCAGGCGCAGGCGGCGTCACGGCGACCGGCGCTGCATCGCCCGATACCTTGGGCAAGACAGTGGCCACCGCAGCCAGCGCGCCCACGGTAGAGGCGCCTGCGAACAGGGTGCGACGGCTGAGTTTCGGGGAGTTCTGGGTCATGCATGTCTCCTGGGTAACGCGTGTGCTGCCTTGAACAGACAGCAAGTGCGGGTCTTTGCGTGGGTGAATTTAGCCTACCGACTGGCCACTGACAATCGGGAAATCACCCTAGTACGAATGGTTGTGTAATGTACGCGACTTCGCGGCCTCAATGGAGCAAATCGAAGCCTTGCGTCTCCACGCTGGCGAAGGCCTGGGTGAAGGCCGCGAGTGCGGCGTAAAACCGCGCTTTCGGGTGCGCCGCAATCGCTTCGCACATCGCGCCCACCCAGGGCTGCAGGTGGGCGGTGAAAAATTGGCGCTGCTGCGAGAGATTGGCCAGCGCCACATCGTCGCCCGCGATCAGATAACGCATCACTTCGCACAGGTAGGCAATGTGGTCTTCGGTTTCAGGCATGCGCTCATCGCGCCCGAGCCCGAGCGTACCCAGGTCACTGCGCAGCTGAGCCAGCGGTTTTTCGTTGAGAAAGCCACTGAGGTAGTGCGAGCCAAAAACATAAATCTCGGGCTTGCCCATGCCACCGAACAGCGCGTCGTATTCGTCGGCCACAACCTGGTCGTCGAGCGTGCGCGCTGCGGCCACCAAGGCGCGCCAAGGCTCTTCAAGAAACCCGCCAGCGGCAGGTGCCTCGGTGACGGCCACGCGCAGCTGCGCCATCAGCTCGGGAGAAGGGGGTGCGTAATAGAGCGCGGACAGCAGGCCGTAAACCTCGGCTCGGGCGGTTTCCTCGTCGAGCGCGGAACTGGTGGCCAAGGTCGGATGGAGGGTGGGATGCATGGCGGATGGGTGGTTCAAAGATCGGTGATGCGAGTTTGCTCTGCGCTGGAGAAGATATCGACCACACGGCAGTCGCCACACATCTTCAGCCGCTCCAGCGCCTCGCCTTTGAACATGGCGTGGCCAGCCAGCTTGCCCAGCATCGCTTCGACGCCCTTGAGCGTGCCAAACGCCTTGCCGCAGCGCACGCAGCCAAAGGGCTGGGCCTCGTTGATCACCCGGGACTGCTTGCGCTCGGCGTCCAGCCACAGGCGCGGCTGCAGCGTGATCGCGTGCTCGGGGCAGGTGCTCGCACACAGGCCGCACTGCACGCAATTGCGCTCAATGAAGCTCAGCTGCGGCCGATCGGGGTTGTCCTGCAAGGCCGCCGCCGGGCAGGCGCTGACACAGCTCAGGCACAGCGTGCAGGTGTCGCGGTTGACCTGGATGCTGCCCAACAGCGAGGCCGCAGGCAACGCGATCTCGGTTGGCCGCTCGGTGAAGCGTGCGCTGTCTTGCAGCAGGTGATCGAGCGCCAGTTCCAGGGTGGCGCGTTTTTCGGCCTGCACCGCAAAACTGGCTCGCCGCGCCACGCCCTGCGCCGGCGCCACACCCAGCGCCTCGTCGAGCGCCGACAGGTCGCGCGCATCGCGCACCTCAATCACCCGAAAGTGCTCGCCGCCGTAGCCCAACCCATTCACCAGCGCCTGCGCCACCGCCATCTGCTCGCGCACCGCGTCGCGGTACTGCGGCGCTTCTTCGCCGGTCATCATCACCCAGACCTGCGAGGCGCCGTAGGCAAAGGCGCTGAGCCAGAGGTCCAGCCCGGTGGACGCGGTGTGCCACAGCGGCAGCGGGATCACCCGCGCCGGCACGCCTCGCACGGTTTTGTCGAGCATGGCCAGCCGACCCAGATCGTTGATCAGATCGGCCCCAGCTTGCTGGCTGTGCAGCAGCAAGGCTGCGTCTTTGCCACCCGCTTTCTGGTAGGTGGCGAGCAGGGTGCGCAGCTTCACGCCTTGCTCGCTGGCGCGCGGGTAGGCGAAGCTGATGGCGCCGGTTGGGCAGACGGTGGTGCAGGCGCCGCAACCGACGCAGAGCTGGGGATTGACGACGATCTGGTTGCGCTGGATGTCACTGGCGATGGCCAAGGCCGAGCAGACCTCCACACAGGCGTTGCAACCGATCTGCGTGTTGCGCCCGTGGGCGCAGATGTTGGCCTTGTACTGAAAGAACTTCGGCTTCTCGAACTCGCCCACCAGATCGCGCAAACGGATCAGCGCCTGCATGGCCTTGGGATCGCTCAGACCAGCCGGCAGGTGCACATAGCCTTGCGGCAGCGCGTGCTGGCTGAACGCAGGGCTGGCCCGCAGATCGAGCACCAGATCGAAGCTGTCTTCGTGCTCGGTCGGTGCGCGGCCGAACTGGATCGCACCCACCGCCTCGCAGGCTGTGACGCAGGCGCGGTGCGAATGGCAGCGATCCAGGTCGATCTGGTAGTCCAGGCCGATCGCGCCCTCGGGGCAAGCCGCCACACAGGCATTGCACCGGGTGCACAGATCGAGGTCGATCGGGTTGCTGGTGCTGCGCACAAGGGAGAAAGCACCGAGCCAGCCGCTCAGGCGCTTGACCTCGCCCGCCAACACGGGAAAGCGCCGCGCCTGCATGCCCGAGCCGCCGGTGGCCAGCAGGGTCACGTCGAGCACATCGCTCACCTGCTCGGCCGCGCGTTCGGCATCTTCCAGCGCGCCAATGATGAGCAGCCGACCAGCGCTCTCGTAGCTCACTGTGGTCACCGGCTCCGGGTCAGGCACCCGCGCCAGCGCCAGCAGCGCCGCTATCTTGGGCGTGGCGTCTTTCGCTTCACGGCCCCAACCGCCGGTTTCCCGGATGTTGACAAAGCGGATCGGGCGCACGTCGAGCGACACCGCGCCCTCGGTCTGCGTGGCGAGTTCGGTGAACAGGCGGCGCTCCTGGGTGCAGGCCACCACCAGTTCGTCGGGGTGGCGACTGGCTTTCTGGAAGGCGGGCGCGTCGCGCCGGCACAGCGTGGTGTGCAGCGTCAGGTCTTCATCCAGCGCCTCGCCCAGCGCCTTCGCGTTCAGGGTCATGGTCTGGTTGCAGTTGCAGATCAGCGTGGTCATCGTGAGGAGTCTGGTTAGGGTCTGGCGCTGTGGCCTGAGAAGCGGGTTCTGCGCCAGCATCACTGGGCGCTGTCGCCGAACTGGACTCGGCGACAGGATCGGGGGCGTTATCGAGGGCGGATGTGGCTGAAACAGCGGGCGGCTTGGCCTCGTTCGGATCGTCCACCAGCTTGAGGAACTGCGCACCCACCATCTTGGCCATCATGGCGGCTGAGAGCGGGCTGGGCTGGGAATAGTCGTCGATGTAAATGTCCAACCCGTCCATCACATTGAAGTGGGGGTCAGCAAACAGCTTCTTCACCGCTGCGTTGCGCACCTCGGGCGACACGTTGCGTGCCACGAACGCCTTGAAATCGGATTCGGGGGTGAGCCCGGCTACATCGTCCAGCGTGAGCGGTGGCGGGGCTTGCTCGGTGGGCGCTGGCTCTACCGGCAAGGAAGCCGCAGGCGGCGCAGCCGCACGGGCCACCACCGGCGCAGGCGGCTCGGCAGCGGGTGTTTCCCCGCTGCGCACCTGCGCCTTGCGGCGCGACCAGCGGCTGAAAAAGTTGTCATCTTCGACGGCCATCTGGATTCAGTCGCCCCGCGAAGAAAGGAGATGATTCGGTGCTGGCACCGCCTTGCCGCCGTGGCGGTCGGCGCGGGCATGGGCAGCGTCCAGAAACCCTTTCATCATGGGCGCGCTGTCCAGCAGCCCCTGGGTTTCTTCCCCGGGCGTGAGGTGGAATTCAGGGTGCCACTGCACGCCCAGCACAAACCCTGGCCCCTCATGGCGGATCGCCTCAACAATCCCGTCGCGCGGGCTGCGCGCTTCCACCACGAGACCAAAACCGAGGCGGTCCACACACTGGTGGTGGATGCTGGTGACTTGGTGGTGGCACTCACCGCCGTACATGGCCGCCAGCGAGGACTCGGGCGCAAACGCCACCTCGTGCATCAGGCGGTCGTAGCACAGCGTGTCCTGGTGGGCCAGCGCGCCAGGACACATGGAGGGAATGTCTTGCACCAGCGTGCCGCCAAAACACACGTTGATCAGTTGCGCGCCACGGCAGATGCCGAGCACCGGTTTGCGCGCAGCGAGGAAAGCGCGCAACAGCGCCAGCTCGTAGCGGTCGCGAATGATGTCGCCGGCCCAGGCCGGATCGCGCAGGATGCCGTCGTAGGTTTCTGGGCAGATGTCAATGCCACCTTGCAACACGAGGCCGTCGAGCAGGTCGACGATGTCGCTCACCGGCGCGCGATTGATAGGCAGTGAACTCGCTTCATCGATGAAGGGGACCATGAGCGCGATCGCGCCGTGCGCCATGATCCAGTGCGCCATGGAGCTTTCCAGGAACTGCAGCCGTTTCTGGGGCAGACCCAACCCCGGGGGCGGATCGTGCAGGAGTCGGGCGCTGATGCCGATGCGCAAGGTCATGATCCCGCTCCTGGTGAACGCGGCCCACGCAGCTTCTCGGTCGAGATGCGAGCCGGCTGGCCGAAGCGGTCGGTGAGTGCCTGGAAGCTGGCTGGCCGCTGACGGCGCTTGGGCTCCGCTCGGTGGTGCTCAGCCACAAAGTCGGCCAGCCACTCGACCACCGGCGCGGGAGCGGCCACCTGCTCGACCTTTTCCTGCGCATCCAGCCAGCGGCCGGCATCGTGGTAACTCAGGGTGACGATCTGCGGCACCGCCATCGGCTCGCTGTCGATGGTGCGCGCCTCATCAAGCCGCCAGAACACCCAGAAACACGGGCGGGGGCTGGTGGTGTTGAGGTAATAGCCTTCGGCGTCATCGCGAAACAGCGTGACACGGTGGCCAGGAAACAGCCAGTAAGCAGCGCCTGCTGTGGCCACTGTGCCGGGCAGCGGCTCTACCGCACGCGGCTCACCGGGCAAGGGGTCGGCGCCCTCGACCCAATGGGGTTCCCGGGTGGGCAACACATCAGCCAGCACCCAGCGCCACGGTTGCCAGCGGGCCATCGGGCCTTGCACCGGCTCGCGCCGCATCACCACGTCGACATTGATCGCGGGACGGCTGGCCCGCGCTGGGGATGGGTGTGAATCGCTTTGCATAAGGGTAGATACTTTAAGCCACGCCCGCTCGAAACGGGCTCGGGTCCTGCCCTATGGCCTTGTTGGGCGATAGACCCGGCTTTGGGGATGCGACGGCGGGCAGAGATCCCTCACAGCGACGAGGCCGCGAAGGGCCACACCGCTCAAGTGTCTTTGGACACCTTGATGGTAGGGAATTTGCTGGAGAAGTCCTTCGCCTTGGCCGCCACCTTGATCGCCACTTGGCGCGCCACGGCCTTGTAGAGACCGGCAATCTCGCCCTCGGGGTCGGCCACCACGCTGGGCATGCCGCTGTCGGCCTGCACGCGGATGCTCATGTTCAATGGCAGTGCGCCCAAATAGTCCATCTCGAACTCGGCCGCCATTTTTTTGCCGCCGTCAGCACCGAAGATGTGCTCCACATGGCCGCAGTTTTGGCACACGTGAACCGCCATGTTTTCCACGATGCCCAGAATGGGCACACCCACCTTCTCGAACATCTTGATGCCCTTGCGCGCGTCGATCAGCGCGATGTCTTGTGGTGTGGTGACGATCACCGCGCCGGTCAGTGGCACCCGCTGCGAGAGCGTGAGCTGGATGTCGCCGGTGCCCGGTGGCATGTCGACGATGAGGTAATCCAGGTCTCGCCAGTTGGTCTGGCGCAGCAGCTGCTCCAGCGCCTGGGTGGCCATCGGGCCGCGCCAGACCATGGCCTCGTCGCGCTCGACCAAAAAGCCGATCGAGATCACCTGCACGCCGTAGTTTTCCAGCGGGTCCATGGTCTTGCCATCGCTGCTCTCGGGCCGGCGCTGCACGCCCATCATGGTCGGCTGGCTCGGGCCGTAAATGTCGGCATCCAGAATGCCCACGCTGGCACCTTCGGCCGCCAGCGCGAGGGCCAGGTTGACTGCGGTGGTGCTTTTGCCCACACCGCCTTTGCCCGAGGCCACCGCGATGATGTTCTTCACATTGGGCATGAGCTGCACGCCGCGCTGCACCGCGTGCGCCTGAACTTTGAACGTGAGGTTGACCGAGACGTTGTCCACGCCGGGCACCGCCTTGGCCGCACCGATCAGGGCGCGGCGCAGCGCCGGCATCTGACTCTTGGCCGGGTAGCCCAGCTCGACATCGAAGGACACATCACCGTCGTTGATCTGCAGGTTGCGCAAGGCCCTGGTGGTCACGAAGTCCTGGCCGGTGTTCGGATCGGTCACGGCCTGTAGGGCGTTCAGCAGCGCTGGTTGGTCAACAGCCATGGAAAGGCTCTCCTAAAGAATTCGGTGTGGGGAAAGAGCAAGCACAAGCGCTCGCGGGCAGCAACCCCACGCTGGGGTCGGGTCTGCAACTGCGCTGTCGAGTCTACCCGCCAGTCCAGGCGGCCAGATTAACTCGACGCAAACGAGGTCTTGGTGTTGGCGGGCTGTTGCGCCGGACTGCGGCGAGTCTGGCGGTCAACCTAAAATTGCGGGCTACCACCCCGCTAGAGAGTCCCCCCATGAGCCAGCCGAGACGCCTGTTCGTCACCACCGCCCTGCCCTATGCCAACGGCCACTTCCACATCGGCCACATCATGGAATACATCCAGGCCGATATCTGGGTACGGTTTCAGCGCATGCGCGGCCACGAGGTGCACTTCGTCTGCGCCGACGACGCCCATGGCGCGCCGATCATGATCGCGGCAGAGAAGGCGGGCAAAACGCCGCAGCAGTTCGTGGCCGACATCGCGGCCGGCCGCAAGCCGTACCTCGACGGTTTTCACATTGCGTTTGACAACTGGCACAGCACCGACGCGCCGGAAAATCACCAACTTGCGCAAGATATTTACCGCGCGTTGAAAGCCAACGACCTGATCGAGATGCGCAGCATCGAGCAGTTTTTTGACCCCGAGAAAAACATGTTTCTGCCAGACCGCTTCATCAAGGGCGAGTGTCCGAACTGCAATGCCAAAGACCAGTACGGCGACAACTGTGAGGTCTGCAGCAAGGTCTACAGCCCCACCGATTTGATCAACCCGTATTCGGCGCTGTCTGGCGCCAAGCCGCTGCTCAAGACATCGGAACATTTCTTCTTCAAGCTGTCCGACCCGCGCTGCCTGGCGTTTTTAGAGCAGTGGACGCGAAGTGGCGCGGTGCAGCCCGAGGTGCTGAACAAAATCAGCGAGTGGATCGAGCCCGGCCCTGACGGCAAGCCCAAGATGGGCGATTGGGACATCAGCCGCGACGCGCCCTACTTCGGCATCGAAATTCCAGATGCACCGGGCAAGTATTTTTATGTCTGGCTCGACGCGCCGATCGGCTACCTCGCCTCGTTGAAGAACCATTTCGGCAAGATCGGGCTGGATTACGACGCTTTCATGGCCTCGCCCGAAACCGAGCAGTTCCATTTCATCGGCAAGGACATCATCACCTTCCACACGCTGTTCTGGCCGGCGATGCTGAAGTTCAGCGGCCGCAAGGTACCCAACGCGGTGTTTGTGCACGGTTTTCTCACCATCAACAACGGCGAGAAGATGAGCAAGAGCCGCGGCACCGGGCTCGACCCCTTGAAGTACCTCAAGCTCGGCATGAACCCCGAGTGGCTGCGCTACTACCTCGCGGCCAAACTCAGCGGCAAGAACGAAGACGTAGACTTCAACCCCGAAGACTTCCTGCTGCGGGTCAACAGCGACCTGGTGGGCAAGTACATCAACATCGCCAGCCGCGCGGCGGGCTTCATCGCCAAGCGCTTCAACGGCCAGCTCGGCGCCGTCTCGGCCGATGGCGACGCCCTGCTCGACCACCTGCAAAGCGCCGCGCCCCAGATCACCGAGCTCTACGCCGAGCGCGAAACCGGCAAGGCGCTGCGCGAGATCATGCAGCTGGCTGACCGGGTCAACGCTTATGTGGACCAGAACAAGCCCTGGGAACTCGCCAAGCAAGACGGCATGGACGGCCGGCTGCAAGACGTGTGTAGCGCCTGCATCGAAGCCTTTCGCCTGCTCTCGCTGTACTTGAAACCGGTGCTGCCAGCGCTGGCTCAGCAGGTAGAATTTTTCCTGAAAATTGAACCACTGACCTTTGCCGACGCCAGCCGCCTGCTCGGCGCGGGGCACGGCATCGGCGCGTACCAGCACCTGTTGCAGCGGGTCGATGTGAAGCAGCTTGACGCGCTGTTCGAGCCGCCGCCAGCGCCTGAAGAGCCGAAAACCCTGCCCGGCGGCGAGGCCATCGCCCCCACCATCACCATCGACGACTTCGCCAAGATCGACCTGCGCATCGCGCAGATCGTGAATTGCGAAGCAGTCGAGGGCTCAACCAAGCTGCTGCGCCTGACCCTGGACGTGGGCGAGGGGAAAACACGCAACGTGTTCAGCGGCATTGCCAGCGCCTACAAGCCCGAAGAGCTGGTGGGCAAACTCACTGTGATGGTGGCCAACCTGGCCCCACGCAAGATGAAATTCGGCCTGAGCGAAGGTATGGTGCTGGCCGCCAGCCATGGCGACGACAAGGCGCAGCCGGGCATCCACATCTTGGAGCCCTGGCCGGGCGCCACACCGGGCATGCGGGTGCGCTGAGGCTCACACGCCCAATGTTCGAACCGATCCGGGGTTTCACCAGCTTGCAGCGCACGCCGCAAAGCGATCTGAAGCTCGGTTCGGTGTTGGCTTTTGTGGCTGGTGCGATCAACGCCGGCGGCTTGCTGGCCGTGGGGCAATACACCTCGCACATGACCGGCATCGTGTCGTCCGTGGCCGACAACCTGGTGCTCGGTCAGGCTTGGCTGGCCTTGTCCGGCCTGATCGCCCTGCTGGCCTTTCTGTTGGGCGCCATGTGCACCACCTGGCTGGTGAACTGGGGCATGCGCCTGGCGCTGCGCAGCGCCTATGGCCTGCCGTTGATGCTGGAGGCCTTGCTGCTGCTGGTCTTCGGCCTGTTCGGTGCCGCGCTCGACCTGCTGCAAGCGCTGCTGGTGCCGCTGACCGTGATGCTGCTGTGTTTCATCATGGGTCTGCAAAACGCAGTCATCACCAAGATTTCCCAGGCGCGCATCCGCACCACCCACGTCACCGGCCTGGTGACCGACCTGGGCATCGAGCTGGGCCGGCTGCTGTTTGTGAACCGCCGCCCCGGCGTGCAGCCGGTGCTTGCGGACCGCCAGCGTCTGCGAGTGCACCTGCAACTGGTCTGCTGCTTCCTCGGCGGTGGTGTGGCGGGTGCGCTGGGTTTCAAGCACCTGGGCTACCTCAGCACTGTGCCGCTGGCCGCCCTGCTCCTGCTGCTGGTGCTGCGCCCCGCTCTGGACGACTGCAAGCGCCTGCGCGGCTTGTGAGGCGCCGTTCGGCTGCAACGCCGAATCGATCAGCTTGCTGCGCACACGACAGCGCACCTTCCTACAACGCGCGTCGGCCTGCGACGACAGGACGACCATTGCACCAGTTTCAATATGGATATCCAAGCGCCATTCAAAAAATTCGACGCCAAATGCTGGGAAAGCACGAATCACTTGGACTGCTCGGTACCAGCCGAGACTGAGCGCTGCGCTTGTCTCCCATTCCATCAACCAATCAACAGGAGTCCGTCATGCTGCAGTGGGCCTTGATTTTTTTTGTGGTGTCCGTGATCGCCGGCTTCTTCGGCTTTTCCGGGGTGTCGGCAGCGACCGCTGGCGTGGCCAAGATTCTTTTCTACATCGCCATCGTGATCTTCATCATCTTCTTGGTGATGGCACTGATGGGTGGTGCCATGGTGCTGTAGACGGGTACCCCGCGCTCTGAAAGTCAGAAAGCTGGGCGCACCACCCGCTGTGTCTGCGCGGTGTGTGCAGTTCAGTTGCGCTGCAACGCAGGGTCGCTCACCGAGCCGGTCGACACCGCCCTGAAGTCGCTGTTGAACACCACGGTGAAGATCTTCGAGTCGCTGGTGTTCGGGCCATCTTGGTAGCGCCAGTCGTAATGCGTCTGGCGCTTGAGCTCGTAGGTGGTGACCTTCATCGGCTTGCCCAGCAGCCGGCGCACGTCTTCCATCGCCATCCCAGGTTCGATGCGAGCGAAGTTCTGCGGGGTGAGCACCTGGCGCAGCGCGCTCATCTTGCCGTCAGCGCCGATGGTGATCATGTAGTTGGTGTGGCCGGCCGGCTGGCGGTTGTACTCGTAGATCTGCGCGCCATCCGCGCCATCCCACACCGCTTCGGGTGCGCCAAAGCGCTCGCGCACATCGGCTTCGGTGGACACGCCCTCTTCGAGCTCGCTGATGGCCTGGGGATCGCAGGCCGCGAGCAGCAGGCCCGCCAGCAGCGCAAGGACCAAGCGGGAGAAAGCGCGCGAGGGGAAAGGTGGGAATCCAGTCATGGTGGTGGCGGTGCTGGGTAAAAGGTCAGTGTAAACCCCGACTTCTTTGGCTCAGCTGCGTCAGCTTGGTGAAGCGTTGCCATCGGTAACATGGCTTCATGAGCCTGAAGCCACCGGCGCTTGCGCCGTTTCGCCCACGTCTGCTTCAAGACATGCGCGGTTACAGCCGCGAGCGTTTGCTGCGCGATGTGGGCGCGGGCGCCACGGTGGGCATCGTGGCCCTGCCGCTGGCCATGGCGTTTGCGATTGCCAGTGGCCTCAAACCCGAGGCTGGCCTGTGGACCGCGATCATCGCCGGCTTCATCATCTCGGCGCTGGGCGGCACGTCGGTGCAGATCGGCGGGCCAGCTGGCGCGTTCATCGTCATCGTCTACGGCATCGTTGAACGCTACGGCGTGGCCAACCTGCTGATCGCCACCGCCAGTGCCGGCGTGCTGCTGTTTCTGCTGGGTCTGTTTCGCCTGGGCACGCTGGTGCGGTCTGTGCCGGTGAGCGTGGTGATCGGGTTCACCAACGGCATTGCGGTGTTGATTGCGCTGTCGCAGGTGCGCGACCTGCTGGGGCTGGACATCGCCAAGATGCCAGCGGACTTCTTCGCGCAGATCGGCGCCTTGGCCAGCCACCTGCACGGCATCAACTTCTACGCGCTGGGGCTGGGGCTGGTGTGTGTGGCGGGCCTGTTTGTCTGGCCGCGGCTGTGGGCGGTGGACTCGCAGTTTCGCCGCCAGCTGGAACAGGTGGACACGGTGAGCGCGCTGAAGGCCACGTCGCGCCTGCCTGCGCCCTTGGTGGCGTTGCTCACACTCTCCTTGCTGGCCTGGTTTCTGCAAATGCCGGTGGAGACGATCGGCACCCGGTTCGGCGGTATTCCGCAGGACGTGCCGACGTTCCAGCTGCCCGATTTTTCTTGGGAAACGGCCAAGATGCTGGTGACCCCCACGTTGACCATCGCGGCCTTGGGCGCCATCGAATCGCTGCTGTGTGCCAGGGTGGCCGACCAGCTCAGCGACACACCCAAGCACGACCCGAACCAAGAACTGATGGCACAGGGTGTGGCCAACCTCGTGGTGCCTTTCTTTGGCGGCATGCCCGCCACCGGCACCATCGCCCGCAC
>JBLIJY010000019.1:0-14832 GCA_047636095.1 Hydrogenophaga sp.
CCAGCAGTTCATCAAGCGAGTGAATTTGCTCAATTTCTTGTACCCGCGCCGCCACGCCTTGGTGCCCATGGCTGCCGGCCAGCTTGGCCAAGCGCAGCCCGTCGGCCTCGATCAGCCGCACGTTGGCCTCTTTGGCGCGCTCCAGAAATTGGCGCATGCGCGCGTCGCGACGCGACGGCTCGAAGTAGATTTCGACGATGGAGGCTGGCGCGGTTTTTAAGCGCACGCCCACGGCGTGAAAACCGAACAAAACTTTGGATGAAGACATGGCGGCATTATCGACGCCGCCACAAGCGCAGATGCAACGGCGCCAACGTTGACATGCGCGCGGATCCAGGTGGGCCATCCAGCCAAGCCGCACACGCGGGCATGGGCCCTCAGGCCGACCCCGGCACTCGAACCCGCGCAACATCAACGCTCAGCTCCCGGCGTTGTCCTGCTGGTGGCTATTTTTTGTATGTGGAAAAAAGCCATGCGCCCTTCAAACGATGCCATTGCCCAAGCTCGCAGCCAATGGGCTTGGCGTGGCCAAACTCGGCCGCCATTCGCGGTGGTGCCCGGGCCAGGGCAGACGTCGGTGTGGGACTTTCCGCGCCCGCCCGCGCTGGTGCGCGATGAGCGCGAGGTGGTGCTGCGCTGGGGCGGCGTGGAGCTGGCGCGCAGCCGCTGCGCCATTCGCTTGCTTGAAACCTCGCATCCGCCCTCTTTCTACCTGCCGTGGTCCGATGTGGAGCGTTCGCTGTTGCAGCCTGCCGGTGGCGGCTCGTTTTGCGAATGGAAGGGCCCAGCACGCTACTGGTCGCTGGTGCGTGGCGCTGAGCGCCTGGAGCGCATCGGCTGGAGCTACCCCGAGCCGCTGGCGGGCGCAGAAGCCATCGCCGGTTGCGTCGCCTTCTATGCCCAAGGTCTGGAATGCACCGTGGGCGGCATGCCGGTCACGCCGCAGCCAGGCGGTTTTTACGGTGGCTGGGTGACACCCGAACTGGTTGGGCCCTTCAAAGGCGGCCCGGGCAGCTCAGGCTGGTGAGTGAGGGCAGTTGGCACTCCAAGCAAAGCGCGTCAGCGGTGTAGACAGTCCATTCAGGCCGCTGCGGCTGTAGCGTCGTCCACCACCTGGCCCGCTTCGATGGTGATGCGGTGCTCGCAGCGCGCGGCGATCGCGCGGTCGTGCGTGACCATGACCAGCGTGGTCTGCTGCTCGCGGTTGAGGTCGAACATGAGCTCCATGATGGTGCTGCCGGTGGCGAAATCGAGGCTGCCGGTGGGCTCGTCGGCCAGCAACACGGCTGGCTCCACCACAAAGGCGCGCGCCAGCGCCACCCGCTGCTGCTCGCCACCAGAGAGCACCTTGGGGTAGCTGGCCAGGCGCTCGCCCAGGCCCACGCGCTTGAGCATCTGGGTGGCGGCAGCACGGGCATCGCGCCGGCCTGCCAGCTCCAGCGGCAGCATCACGTTTTCCAGGGCGGTCAGGTTGCCGAGCAACTGAAAGCTCTGGAATACGAAGCCCACCTTTTGCGCCCGCAAGGCGGCACGCTGGTCTTCGTTCATCGCGAAGAGGTCCACACCGTCAATGTGAACCGTTCCACTGCTGGGGGTATCCAACCCGGCGATGATGGACAGCAAGGTGCTTTTGCCCGAGCCAGAGGCGCCGACGATGGCGGCGGTTTCGCCTTTGTTGAGGCTGAAATGGATGTCGCGCAAAATCGTGAGTGTGCCGGTGGAGTCGGTTACGGTCTTGAACACCTGCTGAACGGCAATCATCACATCGGACATGAAAGGACTCTCTGTTGAAACGACGTCACTTTACCGCGCTCGCCCTGCTCGGCGCCCCACTGGGGACTTCTGCCTGGGCCAGCGCTCCTGCGCAACCCGCCAGCGCGCTGCCGGTCATTCTGATTGTGGGCGATTCGCTCAGCGCCGAATACGGCCTGCGCCGCGGCACCGGCTGGGTGGCTTTGCTGCAAGAACGGCTGCAGACTGAGAAAGCACGCTACCGCGTGGTCAACGCCAGCATCAGCGGCGACACCACATCGGGCGGTCGCTCGCGCCTGCCGGCTTTGCTCAAGCAACACAAGCCAGCGGTGGTGGTGGTTGAGCTGGGCGGCAACGATGCGCTGCGCGGCCTGCCGCTGGGCATGACCCGCGACAACCTCGCTGCCATGGCCCAGCAGTCGCGCGAAGCTGGCGCGCGGGTGCTGCTGCTGGGCATGGAGATGCCGCCCAACTACGGCGCCAAATTCGGCCAGGAGTTTCGCGAGATTTACACCAGCGTGGCCAGCGCGCAGAAGACGGCGCTGCTGCCTTTCTTTCTGAAAAATGTGGGCGATCTGGCCGACCCGACCAAGCTGTTTCTGGCCGACCGCATCCACCCCAACGAAGAGGCCCAGCCTATTTTGCTGGGTAATGTGTGGCCGGAGCTCAAGAAGCTGCTGTGAGAGCCTGAGCGCGCCAGCGCGGGTGCGTCTGAGTCACGCGGGATAATCGGGCATGCCTGTTCTCACCCTATCCGCCACTGAGGCACTCCAGCAACTCGACGCGTTCGACACCATCATCGACGCCCGCTCTGAAGACGAATACGCCCTCGATCACCTGAGCGGCGCCATCAACTGGCCCACGCTGGACAACGCCGAGCGCATCACCATCGGCACGATGTACAAGCAGGTCAACGCCTTCGAGGCCAAGAAGCGGGGCGCAGCGATCGCGGCGCGCAACATCTCGGCCCACATCGAGCGCGAGGTGATCGACAAGCCGCGCGGCTGGAAACCCCTGGTGTATTGCTGGCGTGGCGGCAACCGCAGCGGCTCACTGGCCACCATCTTGGGCGCGATCGGTTTTCCGGTGACGCTGGTGGAAGGCGGCTACAAAGCCTGGCGCGCAGCGCTGGTGGACGATCTGCCGCGCTTGGCACAGCGTCTGCGTTACCGGGTGGTCTGTGGGCCCACAGGCTCGGGAAAAACACGGCTGCTGCAGGCGCTGGCTGCGCAAGGCGCCCAGGTGCTCGATCTGGAAGCGTTGGCCAACCACCGCAGCTCGGTACTGGGGCATATTCCTGGTTTGCCACAGCCCAGCCAGAAGCGATTTGACAGCCTGGTGTGGGACACCCTGCGAAAGTTCGACCCAGCGCGTGTGGTGTATGTGGAGGCAGAAAGCAAAAAGGTGGGCAATGTGCGCGTGGCCGACGCGCTGATTGACGCCATGAGGGCAAGCCCCTGCCTGGATCTGCAACTGCCAGACGAGCAGCGGGTGGCGCTGCTGCTGGAGGATTACGATTTTTTTGTCAAAGACCCGCTGCATTTTTGCCAGCGGCTGACAGCGCTGGGTGAGCTGCGCGGCCATGAGACGGTGCAGGCTTGGCAACAGCAGGTGATGGCGGGCGATATTCCTGCGGTGGTGCTGGCGCTGCTGCAACAGCACTATGACCCGATGTACGCGGCCTCTATCCGGCGCAACTTCAAGCAGTACGCGCAGGCAGAGCCAGCTGTGTTGCTGGATCGTTCGGATCACGCTTTGGAGCGGCTGGCGCACATGCTGATCGCCAGCGAACACGGCGCTGCGGTCGTCGCCGCTCAGATCACAGCTTAGGTGGCGCTGCTGCTGCCTTCGCCAGCTGTCGTCTGCCCCGCTTGATCCGGTGCGCTGTCGGTATCGCCAGACGCCTGGCCTGATTCGTCGTAAGGTTTTCCAGCGGCTTTCGCTCGGGCCTTTTCTTCCTTTTTCTTTTTCTTGGCCAGCTCGCGCTGGCGTTTTTCATATCCGTAATTGGGAGTGGCCAAAACAATCTTTCAGTGAGGGGTTGGGAGAAAATCAGGGCTTGGAAGCGCTCAGGGCGTTCAGCGCTTGGGCGAGGTCGCCCTGCAGGTCGTCCACCGCCTCCAGCCCGACGGCAAAACGCACCAGGGCACCTCGGTGCAGCCAGGGGATGGTGCGAATGGCAGACACGCTGTAGGGCGCGCACAGGCTGATCGGGCCAGCCCAGCTCCAGCCCAGCCGGAACAGCTTCAGCCGATCGCAGAACGCGTCGATCTGAACTTGCGCAATGGTCTCATGGAACGCGACACTGAATAAACACGCGGCCGCCGTGGCATCACGCTGCCACACCGCGTGGCCCGGCGAGTCTGCCAGCGCGGGGTGAAACACCTGGGCCACGCCGGGTTGCTGCACCATCCACGCCGCCAGCGTGCGGGTGCTGGCGTCTTGCGCGTGGTAGCGCAGCACCATGCTGGGCAAACCGCGTAGCACCAGCTCCACATCGTTGGCGCCCACACCCAGGCCGAGTCGCATGTGGCACTCCAGGAGCTGCTGGTGCAGCGCTTCGTCGTTCGTGACCACCGAACCCATCAACACATCGGCGCCGCCGCTGGGGTATTTGGTGAGCGCCTGCATGGAGACATCGACACCCAGCGCGAAGGCGTTGAACGCGATGCCCGCGCCCCAGGTGTTGTCGAGTGCGGTGACGATGGGGCGCGAGGGCTGCGTGGCGGCTGCGTTATTGGCTGCATTCGCTTCGTTCGCGGCCTTCACCACCGCTACCAGCGCCGGGATGTCGGGGTATTCGAGGGTGATCGAACCCGCGGCCTCCAGCCACACCAGGCGCGTGGCTGAGGAGATTTTGGCCGCGAGATCGGCCGGGTTTTGTGCGTCGTAGTAGCGGTGGGTGATGCCCCAGCTGGCGAGCTCGCCAGCGGCAAATGCCTTACCCGGCCCGTAGGCGTTATCGGGCAGCAGCAGCTCGTCACCCTGTCGCAGAAACGCCATGTCAACCAGTGCCACCGCCGAGAGCCCGCTGGGCGCCAGCACACAAAAACGCCCGCCTTCGATGGTGGCGATGCGCTCTTCCAGTGTGAAGGTGGTGGGCGTGCCATGCAGGCCGTAGGTGTAGCCGCTCTTGTCCTTCCACTCTTGCGTGCGCAGGGCGTGCACGTTGGGAAAGATGACAGTCGACGCTTTGTGTACCGCCGGCGGCAAGGCCTCAAAGCCCTCCGGAGGCTTGTAGGGATGGTGGATGAGCTGGGTGGAGAGGTTGTTCAAAGCTGCCATTTTTCCAGGAGCTGGGCGGGCCGCAGGCTGTCGTAGCCCTCGAACGGTTGGTGGATCCAGGGGTTGGTAGGCAAAAATTCAACCGAGTAATCGGGCGTGAAGGTGGAAAGCTGCTTGGTCCAGATGACCGCGCTGCGCAGCTCGGTGATGGGTTTGTATTGATTTTTGAGCAGATCGATCACCGCCTGCAGCGTGTGGCCAGAGTCGGCCAGATCGTCCACCAGCAGCACCTTGCCCGCGATCTCGCCCTTGGGCGTGGTGATGTAGTGGGCAATGTCCAGATTGCCCTGCTCGGTGCCTGCGTTGGCGCGGTAAGAGCTGGTGGACATGATGGCTAGCGGCACCTCGAAAATGCGCGAAAGTACATCGCCCGGCCGCATGCCACCGCGCGCCAGGCACAGGATGGTGTCGAATTCCCATCCCGACTGGTGCACTTTGAGCGCAAGTTTTTCGATCAGGTTGTGGTACTCGTCATACGACACGTACAGGTGTTTGCCGTCTTCGGTCAGCATGGGGTCTCCGTCGGTGTGAGAAATCGATCAGGCATGGTAGGGATGGTGCACCAAGATGGTGTGGTCGCGGTCTGGACTGGTCGACACCACATGCACCGGCACGCCAGTGGTCTCCTCGATGCGTTTGAGGTAGCGGCGCGCGTTCTCCGGCAGCTGGTCGAACTGTGTCACCCCGACCGAGTTCTCACTCCAACCGGGCAACGTCTCGTAAATCGGCTCGCAGCGCGAGATGTCTTCGGCCCCCATGGGCAGGATGTCGATGGTCTCGCCATCGAGCTGGTAGCCGATGCACAGTTTGAGTTCATCCAGCCCATCCAGCACGTCGAGCTTGGTGATGCACAGGCCGCTCAAACCGTTGACCTGGGCCGAGCGCTTGAGCAGCGCGGCGTCGAACCAGCCACAGCGTCGGCTGCGCCCGGTGGTCACGCCCTTCTCAGCACCCACGGTGGCCATGTGCCAGCCCGGTGTGCCTTCTTTTTCCCATTCCAACTCGGTCGGAAACGGCCCACCGCCGACGCGGGTGCAATACGCCTTGGTGATGCCCAGCACATAGTGCAGCAAACCAGGGCCAACGCCGGCGCCCGCGGCGGCATTGCCGGCAACGCAGTTGCTGGAGGTCACAAACGGATAGGTGCCGTGGTCGATGTCAAGCAGCGTGCCTTGCGCGCCTTCAAACAGCAAATTGACACCCGCCTGGTGCGCCTCGTTCAACTCGCGTGACACGTCGGCGATCATGGGCTTGAGGAGCTCGGCCTGCCCCATCGCCTCGGCATAGACCGGCTCGAATTGGATCGCGCCATCGACCATGTACGGCGCCAGCTTGTCGTCCCAGACCATGTCGGCCGAATGCAGGTAGCTGATGAGCAGGTGGTTGTGGAGATCGAGCAGCTCGCGCAACTTGGCAGCGAAGCGATCCGGGTGTTTCAGGTCTTGCACGCGCAGCGCGCGGCGCGCGATCTTGTCTTCGTAGGCCGGGCCGATACCACGGCCGGTGGTGCCGATCTTCTCGGTGCCCGCCTTCACCTTGGCGACCTCACGGGCGATGTCGATCGCGGCATGGAACGGCAGGATCAGCGGACAGGCTTCGGATACCCGCAGGCGCGAGCGCACCTCCACGCCAGCCTTCTCCAGACCAGCAATCTCTTCAAACAGTTTGCCGACCGACAACACCACCCCGTTACCGATATAGCACTTCACACCATCGCGCATGATGCCGCTGGGGATGAGGTGCAGCGCGGTTTTCACGCCATTGATCACCAGCGTGTGACCGGCGTTGTGACCGCCCTGGAAGCGCACCACACCGCGCGCGGTCTCGGTCAGCCAGTCGACCAGCTTGCCCTTACCCTCGTCGCCCCACTGCGTACCGACCACCACCACATTGCGCCCTGGAATCACCGCGCTGTTGCTTGAATTCATGAGTTACTTTTCCGTTCAAAGAGGCTTCACTGTCCACACGCCGTCTGGGTCTTGCTCCAGCGAGCGATCGCAGCAAAATTCGTCAATTTCTTGTTCATGGCCTGGCAAGGCGCAAACCACCGTGTGGCCCTGGGCGCGCAGCGATGCGATGGCCTCTCGCAGGGGCGAGTCCACGCCCCAAGGCGCCCGGACAGCGGCACGCAAAGGCGGAGGTTTCACAGCACCCACCAGTTCCTTGATATCTAGGCTGAAGCCCACCGCTGGGCGCTTGCGGCCAAACACCGCGCCCACCTCGTCGTAGCGGCCACCGCGCGCCAATTCCTCGGGCTCACCCCCGCGGCCCGGCGCGAACACAGCAAACCGCATGCCGGTGTAATAAGCGTAGCCCCGGAGATCGGCCAAATCGATGGACAACGGCACCGCTCCCAACTGGGTCACCAGCCAGCTCAGGCTGTCGAGCGCGGTGTGCAGCAGCCGCGACGGCTGCAACTGGGCTCGCGCCTGCTCCAACACCTCGACACCGCCGAACAGGCGAGGCAAGGCGAGCAAGTCTTGCCGAACCCGCGAGGGCAGGTTGTTTGAGAGCGCTTCCAGCGTGGCAGCGTCCTTGATGGCCAACGCAGCGTGGATGCGCTGGGTGCGAGCCGTGTCCAGCGCAGCGGGCGCAAGTACCGCGTCGATCACCCGCACATCGGCCAGATCGATCTGCATGCCGCGCACGCCTGCTGCCCGCAGACAGGCCTGCGCCAGCTCCAGCACCTCCAGATCCGCCTCAAGCCCTGCGTGACCATAGATCTCCGCGCCGAACTGCAGCGGCTCGCGGCTGGCGAGCGGTCGGTCGATGCGGGTGTGCACCACGGGCCCGCAGTAACTCAGCCGCGCCACGCCGCTTCGGTTGAGCAAATGGGCGTCGATACGGGCGACCTGGGGCGTGCTATCTGCGCGCAGGCCGAGCGTGCGACCCGAGAGCTGGTCAACGAGCTTGAAGGTGAGCAAATCCAGCGCTTCGCCGGTACCGGTGAGCAGCGAGTCGAGGTGTTCGACCAGCGGCGGCATGACCAGCTCGTAACCGTAGCTGCGCGCGGTATCCAGCAGGCTCCGGCGAAGTTCTTCGATGTGCCGCGCCTCGGACGGCAAGACATCGGCAATGTGGTCCGGCAGGACCCAGGCAGACATGGGCATGTGGGGGAGGCTGATAAAACGGTGATTTTACCGGGCTCACTGATCCGGCTTGCCGTTCTGAAACATCGGCAGAAAACTGCGACATCGAGCGCACGGCAGGCAGACCGCACGAACTGCAACTGTCAGGCAACGGCCCACCGAAGCAGCAAGCCCGCGGGCGGGCAGCACAGCCCGGACAACCGCACCTGCCCATCGTGCAATCGGATCATTTCGGTGAACACCCGGCGCCACAGACCGGGAGCGATGAAGGGCAGTAAGCCTTCCAAAATCAGAACCAGCGCCAAAGCCGGCAGCAGCAGCTCGGCCACGGTGCAGGCGCGATTTACTTGTTGATGTTGCTGCCGCGCAGAGCCTCGAAAAACTCCGAGGAAGGGTCGACCACCAGCACATCCGACTTGCTAGAGAAACTGGCGCGGTAGGCGTCAAGGCTGCGGTAGAACTGGGCAAAAGCTGGGTCGCGCCCGAACGCATCGGAGAAGGTGGCGGCGGCAGTGGCATCGCCTTCACCTTTGATTTTCTGGGCGTCACGATAAGCCTCAGACACGATTACCTCGCGCTGGCGATCAGCGTCAGCCCGGATTTTCTCGCCCTCGGCGAAGCCAGTCGACCGCAGCTCGTTGGCCACCCGTTTGCGCTCAGCCTCCATCCGTCGGTACACCTCGCCGGTGATGCTCTCGGCGTAGTCCACCCGGGTGATTCGCACATCCACCACGTCCATGCCCCAAGGCTTCTCAACCCCATTCACAGCGGCCAGCACCTGCTCCTTCACGTCAGCCATCAGCTGCTCGCGACGGCTGGAGAGCAGCTCATTGACAGTGCGGCGGTTCACTTCCTGCTGAAACGAGTTGCGCACTACGCGGTTGAGCTGCAACGCGCCGGCTCGCTCAGTGATGCCCACGTTGCGGATGTAAGCCTGCGGCTCGCTGATGCGCCAGCGAACGTACCAGTCAATCACCACGCGCTGCTTCTCGGCGGTGAGCATGGGTTCGGTATCGGTGCTCTCCAACGTGAGCAAGCGCTTATCGATGTAAGAGACGTTCTGAAACGGCGGCGGCAGCTTGAAGTTCAGGCCGGGGTCGATGACCACCTGTTTGATCTGCCCGAGCTGGAAGACCACACCAAACTGGCGCTGGTCAACCACGAACAGCATGGAACTGGCGATGGCCAGCGCCACCACGAAAGATGTGAGGATAAAACCCAATTTGTTCATGTGCGTAACTTTGTGATCGCTCTCTAATGGGTTAGGGGGCCTCAGCGGCTCTCGCGCTCGCGCGAGCGGGCTGCTGCGTCAAGGCTGCGGCTGGCAGGCGTCGAGGCGGGCTGCGGGGCCGGCGCTGGGGTCGAGGCGGGTGCCGTTGCGCCCGGTTGACCCGTCATCTGCATGAGTTTGTCAAGCGGCAGGTACAGCAGATTGGAGCCCGACTTGGAATCGATCAGCACCTTGGTGGTGTTGCTGTAAACATCCTGCATGGCATCGATATACAAGCGCTCGCGGGTCACCTGCGGTGCCTTTTGGTACTCGGCCAACACCGAGCTGAATCGCTGAGAATCACCCTCTGCCTGTGCCACGATCCGAGCCCGGTAACCTTCGGCCTCTTCGGTCAGCCGCGAGGCGGCGCCGCGGGCCCGAGGCACCACGTCGTTCGCATAGGCTTGCGCTTCGTTTTTGGCCCGCTCACGCTCCTGTCCGGCCTTGAGCACATCGTCAAACGCTGCCTGCACCTGCTCCGGAGGACGCACACCACCCTGCTGCAGGTTGATACCGACGATCTCCACACCTACCTTGTACCGATCCAAAATGGATTGCATGAGAATGCGCACACGGGGACCGATCTGGTCACGTTCTTCGGCAAGCGCCGCGTCCATCTTCATCTTGCCGACCACCTCGCGCACCGCGGTCTCGGCCACTTTGATCACCGAAGCATCGGGGTCCCGGCTCTCGAACAGGAAGGCGCGCGCATCGTTCAGGCGATATTGCACGGCGAATTTGATCTCAACGATGTTTTCGTCTTCCGTCAACATGCCCGACTCGCGCAGGCCGGTGGCCGGCACGATGGTGTCGCGCCCCACATCGACCGAGCGGATCTGGGTCACAAACACCGTTTCATGGCGCTGGATCGGGTATGGCAAGCGCCAGTTGAAACCGGCGCCCACCGTGCTGTTGTATTTGCCGAACTGGGTGATCACCGCTTGTTGACCTTCTTGCACGATGAAGAAGCCCGATCCCAACCAGATGAGAACCGCCACGCCGGCAATCAGACCAGCACCGATCCCGGTGGTCTTCGGACTCGGGCTGAAGCTGGGCATGCCCCCTCCGCCACCATTGGAACCGCCGCCACGTCCACCCGAGCCACCCCCTTTGCCACCGAACAAGCCACCGAGCTTGCGGTTGAAGTCGCGCCAAAGTTCGTCGAGGTCAGGCGGGCCTTGGTTGGGAACTTGACCGCGCGAAGGTCGCTGGTCACGGTTGGGTTGGGAGCCCTCGTCGTCTGGGCGGTTGACGCCCTCATCGCCCGTGTTTTTGTCCTCGCGATCGGCATCATCACCGCGGCCCCACCGGGGGTCGTTCAGGTTGAACGCACCCCACAGGTTGCGCCAGTTTCGGTGAATTGACGCACGGGCGAAGCGGCGGGTGTCACGATCGGGTTGGGGGAAATTCAGATCCATGGATGGCCAGTTCGGTCAAAAAAATCGGGGCATTAAGAAGACGTTAAGCCTACATTGTGCCCAATCAGGGCAAGACATCCTCGATGCCGGGACTCTCGCCTGAGGCATCGGACTCACCGGGTGTATCGCGCGCCAGCACACGTTCGGCCAGCAGGGTACGCAAGGCAGGTAATCCAGTGCCGTTATGGGCGCTGAGAAAGAGCCGAGGCACGCTTTGACCTTCCAGCTCCATCATGTCAGCCAACGTGCGGGGCATCGTGGCCGGGTCCATCGCGTCGAGTTTGTTGAAGACCAGCACCTGCGGCACCTGATCGGCCCCGATCTCGCGCAACACCGACAGCACAGAGGCGATCTGTTCCAGATGGCTCGGATTCGATGCATCCACCACATGCAGCAGCAGATCGGCTTCGGTGGCTTCTTGCAAAGTCGCCGCGAAAGCGTCGACCAGACCATGTGGCAGGTTTCGAATGAACCCTACCGTGTCCGACAACGAGACCGTGCGGCCTGCGTCACCCAGATACAACTGGCGGGTGGTGGTGTCCAGCGTGGCAAACAGCTGGTCGGCGGCGTAGGCGCGTGCTTTGACCAGCGCGTTGAACAGCGAGGACTTCCCAGCGTTGGTGTAGCCCACCAGCGAAATCGTGAAGGCGTCTTGGCGCTCGCGGCGCCGACGTTGGGTAGCGCGCTGTTTTTTCAGCTTGACCAGGCGCTCCTTGGTGCGCTTGATGGACTCGCCGATCATCCGCCGATCCAGCTCAATTTGTGTCTCGCCAGGACCGCCGCGCATGCCAATGCCACCGCTTTGGCGTTCCAAGTGCGACCAGCGTCGCACCAATCGGGTGGAGAGGTACTGCAGGCGGGCCAACTCGACCTGCAACTTGCCCTCGTGGCTGCGCGCGCGTTGGGCGAAAATCTCCAGAATCAGCAATGTGCGGTCGTTGACCGGCATGCCCAGCAGGCGCTCTAAGTTGCGCTGCTGCGCGGGGCTGAGCGACTGATCAAACAAGACTTCGGTGGCACCAGTAGACTGAGCCAACAATCGAATTTCCTCCGCCTTGCCGGATCCGATAAACAAAGCGGGGTCGGGAGCGCGGCGCTTGCAGGTGACACGCTCACCTAAAGCGTAGCCAGCTGTTTGAGCCAGCAGACCCAGCTCTTCGAGGTTGCCATCAAAGTGATCGCCACCGAGATCGACCCCGACCAAAATGACCAGAGGAAGACCAGCAACTGCAGTCGCATGATTGCTCAAAACGGGCCAGCCTTCGCGGTGCACCGAGGCCCGAGAACGGGCATCGAAAAGACGTGCGTGAGGATCAAGATGCGGTGGGTTCGTCCGCCACAGGTGCTGCGGTGAACTGCACTGGACGACCAGGCACGATGGTTGAGATCGCGTGCTTGTAAACCATCTGGGTCACGGTGTTGCGCAGCAACACCACATACTGGTCAAAAGATTCGATTTGGCCTTGCAATTTGATGCCGTTAACCAAGTAGATCGATACAGGGACGTGCTCCCGGCGAAGCTGGTTCAAAAAGGGATCTTGCAAGAGCTGGCCTTTGTTGTTGCTCACGATATGTTCCGTGTTTTAGGAAAAAGTTGATAGACCGCAGACCTTACCACACCGCCTCGGGCGCCTTATTCAATGGCATCCTATTCTTTGAAGGGGTTGTCCGAGATCTTGAACTCGATGCGCAGGGGTGTGCCCACCAGATCGAAGGCCTTGCGAAAGCGCCCTTCGAGGAAGCGTTTGTAGGCATCTGGCACGCGCTCTAACGAATTGCCGTGGATCACGATCACTGGTGGGTTCATGCCACCTTGGTGTGCGTAGCGCATCTTGGGACGGAACATGCCGCTGCGCTGCGGCGCTTGAAACGCAACTGCCTCCTGGAGCAGCCGGGTCAGCACCGGGGTGGTCATCTTGCGCATGGCAGATGCCTGCGCCTGAATGATGGATTTCCACACCGGCGCCAGACCCTGGCGCTTTTTGGCCGAAATCAGGTGCAGCGAGGCAAACTTGAGGAAGGCCAGCCGGGTTTCGATCTGGCGATCAATCTGCTCACGCTGGTAGGCGTCCACCGCATCCCATTTGTTGATCGCCAGCACCACCGCACGGCCACTCTCCAAGATAAAGCCTGCGATGTGAGCGTCTTGGTCGGTCACGCCCTGGGTGGCGTCGAGCAGCAGCAGCACCACATGCGCGCGCTCAATGGCCTGCAGCGTCTTGACCACCGAGAATTTTTCGATCGCCTCGAACACCTTACCTTTGCGCCGCAGGCCGGCGGTGTCGATCAGCTCGAACTTCTTGCCGTCGCGCTCGAAGGGCACCGAAATCGCATCGCGGGTGGTGCCGGGCAAGTCGAAGGCCACCAAACGCTCTTCGCCCAGCCAGACGTTGATCAACGTGGATTTGCCCACATTGGGACGCCCAGCGACGGCGAGCCGGATCACGCCGGTGTCGATCTCTTCGGCCTCTGCGTCTTCCTCAGGCAGACCGGGAATGGTGTCCAGCGCCGCCTCGATCATCGAGCGCACGCCCTGGCCGTGTGCGCTGGACACTGGCATCACCTCGCCCAGACCCAGCTCAAAAAATTCGACCAGCTGCAGACCCTGGGTCATGCCCTCAGCCTTGTTGGCCACCAGCACGGTGGGCTTGCCCAGCCGGCGCAGGTAGTGCGCGATCTCGTGGTCTTGCGCGTTGACGCCCGCGCGCGCATCCACCACAAAAACCACCACGTCGGATTCAGCAACCGCCTGGCGGGTCTGCTTGGCCATTTCCTTGTAGATCCCCTCGACGGCGTCTGGCTCGAAACCGCCGGTATCGATCACGATGTACTCGCGAGCGCCCACATGGCCTTTGCCATAGTGGCGGTCGCGGGTGAGGCCGGCGAAGTCGGCGACGATGGCGTCGCGCGTGCTCGTCAACCGATTGAATAGGGTGGACTTGCCCACATTGGGCCGCCCCACCAGGGCGATGACGGGTTTCACAAAAACTTCCTTTACTTATTCCACAGGCCCGCATCAAGCTGACCAGGGCGCGGACCAAATGCCGCGCCTGTTTTGGCTGGTGCAGCTTACTGCGGCCGCCAAGCAAACACGCCACCGTTGCGCGTCTGCACCAGCAGCACCTGACCGGCCAAGACGGGGCCGCCGACAATCGCCGATCCGTCGGTCGTCAGTCGGGTCAGCTCGCTGCCGTCTTCGCGCGACAACAGGTGCACCGTGCCCGTGGCATCGCCCACGGCCACCACCCGGCCCACAGCCAGCGGCGCGCTCAGGTTGCGGTACTTCAATCGATCAACCGTCCACGCCGCCTCACCGCTGGCGCGCTGCCAAGCGCGCACCCGGCCATCGGACTCGGTGCCAAACACCAGGCGGTCGTCGCCTGCCAGACCGGCGCTGCCTTGGGCAGGTTGCGTCCAAGCCACGCTGCCACGCGACGCGTCCACACAGCCCACTGCAGCCGAATAGGCCCGGGCGCAAACCGAATCGCCCAGCCTGCTGACCGGCCCGACCAAATCCACCAGACGCTCCACCTCGTTGGTGCCACGCGGCGTGGCAATCGGCGCCTCCCACCGAATGCTTCCATTCTGCGGATTGAGGCCAGTGAGACGGCCGGAGAGGCCTGCCACCAAGGTGTCGCCGACCGCCAGCAGCGCACCCGCCTGGCTCAGCACCAGCGGCTCGCCCGATCGCTGCTGGCTCCAGAGACGGGCGCCGTTGCTGCCGTCAAAGGCCAGCACGGTGCGGCCTGCCGTGACCACAAACACCCGACCGCCCGCCACCAGCGGCGTGGTGAAGACCTTGGCAGGCAGCTGCACGCGCCAGCGCTGCTGGCCATTGGAGAGCGCGATCAGTGCATTGTCCTGGGTCACGACAGCAGCGGTCTCACCATCAGCACCGACCCCCGTGGCAAGCGGTGTGCCCAGACTGGCGCGCCAGAGATCGCGGCCCGTCTCCGCGTCGATGGCGACAACGGTGCCGCCAGCGCCAGCGAGGTACACGCGCGAGCCCACCACATGC
>JBLIJY010000020.1:0-14716 GCA_047636095.1 Hydrogenophaga sp.
TGGCGTGGTCCAGCCATGGCGGCGTTTTCTTCAACGACCTGCTGCCCCTGCCGTACAACCTGCCCACGCTCAGCCTTGTGTGCGACCACATTGATCAGGTCCAGAACCGCCTGGGCCGCGCCATGCTGCTGGAAAACCCGTCCACCTATGTGGAGTTCGCCAGTTCCACCTGGGGCGAGGCTGACTTCCTGCGCGAGGTGATTCACCGCACCGGTTGCGGCCTGCTGCTGGATGTGAACAACGTCTATGTATCGAGCATCAACCATGGGCGCGACCCTAGGCGCAGCCTGTGTGAAATGCCTTGCCATGCAACCCAAGAAATCCACCTGGCGGGTTTCGCCGAAGACTCGGACAGTGCCGGAGATCGCCTATTGATTGACTCCCACGGATCGCCCGTGGCAGACACGGTCTGGGCACTGTACGAAACCGCGCTCTCCCTTACGGGGCCTCTGCCCACACTGATTGAACGCGACAACGACCTGCCCGAATTCGCGATCCTTTTACGAGAAACCCAACTGGCCGAGCAGCGCATGGGCTCGCCGAGTGTGCTCGACAGCCACGACAAGAAGCCCAGCCCGCGAACCCGCACCCGCTGCGCCCCTGCGCAGGAGGCTCCGGTATGAAAACGCAACACAACTGGGCTAAAGCCTTGCTGGACCCGGCCCATGCCGCACCCAACGGCCTCGTCACCTGGAACCAAAGCGACCCCGCCCGGCGCCTCGCTGTCTACCGCAACAACGTGATGGTGTCTTCGGTCGATGCCCTTGCCAGTAGTTTCCCCGTCACGCAACAACTGGTGGGCGAAGCATTCTTCCGCGCCATGGCCCAGGTTTTTGTGCGCACCCACCCCCCCCGCACCCCCGTGCTCAGCCACTACGGCCACGAACTCCCCAGCTTCATTGCACAGTTTTCGCCCGCCGCTGGCCTGCCTTACCTGGCCGATGTGGCGTTGCTCGAAATCTTGCGACTGCAGGCCTTGCACGCAGCCGACGCACAGGCCATGGACGCCCAGCGCATCGCGGCCGTGATGCAGGACACCGACACCTTGCCCTCGCTGCGCTGGCAACTCGCCCCCAGTCTGCACCTGTTGCGCTCGGCGCACGCGGCCGTATCCGTCTGGGCGGCGCATCAGGAGGGCAGCGACATCGCGCTCGAAGGCGTTGATCTGCAGCAAGCCGAATCGGCGCTGGTCTTTCGCAGTGAGTGGGACGTCATGGTCTTGCAAACAGCACCGGGCATGACCACGCTGGTGAACCACCTTTTGATCAACGCCATGTTCGGCGAGGCTATCGACCAAGCCTTTGCCTGCGAACCCGATTTTGACCTCTCATTGGCCCTGGCCGATCTGATCCGCCACGGACTGCTGATCGACGTGAAACGCGCCCACTGAGCCAGCAAATGACCGGCTTTTCTATCAACAACCCAGGAGACTTTCATGAACACCCTGACCACCCCCAACGCCGATGCGGAGACCGCAGGTTTGATCCCCCGCATGAGCGCGCTGCTGCAAAACATTTACCGCATGATGGGCCACCTGCCCAACACACTGCTGGCCTTCATCGCCCGCTTCTCCATCGCTGCGGTGTTCTGGAAATCGGGTCAGACCAAGATCGAAGGCCTGGCCATCGACATCGTCAGCGGCAACTTCACGCTAGGCATACCCCGCCTGTCGGACAACGCCATCTTCCTCTTCAAGGAGGAATACAAGCTGCCCTTCTTACCGCCTGAAATCGGCGCAACCATGGCCGCGCTCGGTGAACACATCCTGCCCATCTTCATCTTGTTTGGCCTGGCCACCCGGCTGTCGGCGCTGGGCCTGTTGGGCATGACGATGGTGATCCAGATCTTTGTGTACCCCGACGCTTACCCCACCCACGGCACCTGGGCCGCCGTGCTGCTCTACCTGATGGCCCACGGTCCCGGCAAGCTGTCGATCGACGCCTGGATCGCCCGCCGCTACGGCGGCTGAACCAACTCACTGGCGGGTACATACAAAGCAGACAGAGCACATCATGGGCATGATCACCGGTTGGTTCGGGTCCCACCTGGCCCGTTATTTATCCACCGAAGCACACGTCCACAGCAGCGCCCCGCCGACCCGGGTCGAGCGCTTGCTGGAGGCGCTGCAACCGGGCGATGTGTTGCTGGTGGAAGGCCACAGCCGCTTCAGCACCGCCATCAAATACCTCACCCAATCGACCTGGTCACATGCTGCTCTGTATGTGGGGGCCCAGGCGCTGGAGGCCAGCCAAGCGCCGGCTGGGCATTGTTTTGTCGAGGCCGATGTGTCCGAGGGCATCCGAAGTGTGCCGGCAGCCCTGTTCGAGGGCTATTGCACCCGCATCTGCAGGCCCGCCGGGTTGAGCGGGGATGAGATCGCGCAGGTGATCGCTTATGCGGTTGCCCGTCTTGGTCACCGGTACGACCTGCGCAACGTGTGGGACTTAGCACGTTACCTGCTGCCCACACCACCGGTGCCGGTGCGTTTTCGGCGACGCATGTTGTCGCTCGGCAGTGGCGACCCGACCCGGGCCATCTGTTCTACCTTGATCGCGCAGGCCTTCCAGTCCATCAACTACCCCATTCTCCCCATCATCAACAGCACCAGTCTCGACTGCCCCGACTGCCCCCATTGCGTGCAAGAGATTCTCAAAGTGCGTCACCACAGCCTCTTTGCCCCGCGCGACTTTGACGTGTCGCCGTATTTCGCGGTGGTCAAGCCGAGCCTACAGGCCGGGTTCGATTTCCATGCGTTGAACTGGGAAACCGACCAGTTTTCCGGATTCGCCACCGAAGGAAGCGCTGGCGCCGCGATCACCGCGCCATCGTGAACGGCCGCTAGAAACGTGTGTTGCTGACACCATTTGTCACTGGCACACATGCAAATATGTTGTAACTGACCGCAGTTTGAACAGGTAAGCCGGAAATCGGTGATTGCAAGAAAGGGAAGGCAATCTGTACGTCTACGCAGGTTGTGACCCTGACCTTCCTAGTGTCACGTCACGAGCCAAGTGTCGGCAGATCTGAACCTGCCTGTAGGTGGTGTTGAGCAGGAGAGACAAAAATGAGGAGATGGAAAAATACATCATCACTTTCACTGCCGAAGAAGCCGAACAACTGCAAAGCCTGGTGGGCAAAGGCAAGCATGCTGCGCAAAAAGTCATCAACGCACTGATCCTGCTCAACTGCGACCAGTCACAAGGCACAGATCACAGACGCACCAGCCAGGATATCGCTCAAGTCTTGCAGGTGAGCGAGCGCAAGATCGACCGGGTCAAGCGGCGGTTTGTGCAGGACGGGCTGGAGGTGACTCTGAGCGGTCAGCCCAGCCAGCGCGAGTACGTCAGCAAGGTGGACGGGGAACAGCCTCTCAACCATGCCCAGACTTTGGCGCAGGGCCAGGCCGAACAGACACTTGATGCTCAGGCAGAACGGGATGGCTGCGTCGGAGAAGGCCCTCTGGCGCCCCCGCTTGCCGCTGGCCGTGGCGTACCGCGGCATGTCTTTGTCCCGCCAGATCGTCAACTACCCCCTGGCTTTGAGCGCGGCGTTGTACGCAGCCCAGTTGGTGGTCTTGTAGAGCGTCTTGGCGCTCTTGGGTTCGGTCATGTCCCGAGGCTACCCGCCAGAGAGCTGGTTTTGTGCAACAAAGCCGGCTGGAGCATGATTCGACGCTGGAGCATCTCAGCCCGATGCAATATGAGCAACGCTGGTACGAGGCGCAGCGAAAAAAGGCCGCGCAAACCGGGGGCTCGGAACAGGGGCAAGGTCAGTCTGGTCTGGATCAGTCGACTCGCGCGCCCGAGGCGGTGACCACTGGCGCCCATTTGGCGATTTCGGCAGCGATCAGCTGGGTGAATTCGGCGGGTGTGTTGCCGCTGGGGATGGCCCCGAGTGACAGCAGGCGCTCCTTGATCACTGGCAGGTTGAGCGCCTTGGCGGTTTCTTGCTGCAGCCGGCTCACCACGGCGGGTGGCGTGCCGGCGGGAGCCAGCAACCCGAACCAGGAGCTGGCTTCAAAGCCGGGCAGGGCGCCGGCCTCGGCGATGGTGGGCAGATCGGGCAGACTGGCCGATCGCACCGCGCTGGTCACCCCAAACGCCTTCAGGCTGCCTTGGTTGATGTGGGGCATGGCCGAGGGCAGGTTGTCGAACATCACATCGGTGGCGCCGCCCAACAGGTCGGCAATCGCCGGGCTGGAGCCGCGGTAGGGGATGTGGGTCATGAAGATGTTGTTGCGCGCCTTGAACAGCTCGCCCGCCAGGTGGATCGAGGTGCCGTTGCCGCTGGAAGCCATGTTGAGCTGGCCCGGGTGGGCCTTGGCGTAGCGCACGAAATCCGCCACCGAGTTGATGCCCAGCGACTGCGCGCGCTTGGCGTTCATCACCATCACGTTGGGCACACCAGCCACCAGGGTGATGGGCGCAAAGTCTTTTTGTGGGTCGTAGGGCAGCTTGCTGTAGAGCGACTTGTTGATGCCGTGGGTACCGACCGTGCCCATGAGGATGGTGTAGCCATCGCCTGGGGATTTCGCCACCGCATCAGCGCCGATGTTGCCGCCAGCGCCGCCTTTGTTTTCGACAATGAATGGCTGCCCAAACGCCTTGGAGAGCTCGGGCGCGAGCACGCGGGCCAGGATGTCGGTGGTGCCGCCCGCTGCGAATGGCACCACGATGCGCACCGGTTTGTTGGGCCAATCGGCCTGGGCCAGCGCGTTGCCGCTGATGGCCAGCCCAGCCAGGGCACTGGCCATGAGGCCCAGGGTGCGGCGCCGCGTTGCTTGCAAAGGAATGTGGGGGTTCATGTCTGTCTCCGTGTCGTTGTGAGGCTGTTCAACTGATGCGCGGGGCGGGCGACCAGCCTCGAACTCCTGCGCTGGAGCAAGAGGTTCTTAGCGGCTGCCCATGCCCTCAATCATTTTACCGGGCGGCTGACCGATGCAGGCGCCAGCGTGCGACACCCCGAACACCGCCATTCACGGCGCTGTCAGCGCCCAGTCTTGAGCGCATTGTCCCGGATGGCACTGAGCGTGCCGCGCGTGGTGATGACCTCGGCGTCGAGCATCAGCTCAATCAGCGTGCCGCCCTCGGCGGACAGGGCGCGTTGCAGAGCAGGCTCGAAGCCCTCGGTGGCCGCCACCCGCTCGGCGGCGTAGCCATAGGCCCGCGCCAGCGCGCAGAAGTCGGGATTGACCAGCGCGGAGCCGCTGACATGCGCCGGGTACTCACGCTCTTGGTGCATGCGGATGGTCCCAAAGCTGGCGTTGTTGACCAGCAGCACGATGCTGCGCGCGCCATGCATCACGGCGGTGGCCAGCTCCTGGCCGTTCATGAGGAAGTCGCCATCCCCGGCGATGGTGAACACGGTGCGTCCGGTGAGGATGCTGGCCGCAATGCCGGCTGGCACGCCGTAGCCCATGGCGCCGTTGGTGGGCGCGAGCTGCGTTTTGTATCCGCGGGCCAGACCGGGGTAGCGGTAGAAGCGGTGCAGCCAGCTGGCGAAATTGCCGGCGCCATTGGTCAGCACCGCGTCTGCTGGTAGGTGGGCTTGCAGCGTGTGGATGATGGCCGGCATGTCCACGCGACCCGGCAGCCGAATGCCGCCGTTGCCCACATCCACATTGGCCAGATAGTCGGCATGGCAGGCGGCGGCCCAGTCGGTCCAGGGCAAGGTCGCAGGGGCCGTGAGCACCTCCAGGCTGCGCGCCGCTGCGTTCATGGTGGCGCAGATCGCCAGCGTGGGCTGGTAGACCCGCCCCAACTCTTCGGCGCTGGCGTGGATGTGCACCAGCTTCTGCTTCGGCAGAGGTGCCTCGATCAGTGTGTAGCCGCTGGTGGTTGATTCGCCCAGCCGAGGTCCGATGGCGATCAGCAGGTCGCTCTCTCGCACGCGCTGGGCCAGCGCCGGGTTGATGCCCAGACCGA
Source organism: Hydrogenophaga sp. (assembly GCA_047636095.1). GTDB lineage: Bacteria > Pseudomonadota > Gammaproteobacteria > Burkholderiales > Burkholderiaceae_C > Hydrogenophaga. Next base: position 5,925 of record JBLIJY010000020.1, read on the forward strand.
CATCGCCCGCGTACAGCGGGTGGTGGTTGTCAAAGGTGTCCTGGAACCGAAAGGTGTTGGTCACCGGCAGCTGCCAGTTCTCGGCAAAGCGCTGCAGCGCGCTAGCAGATTGCGGCGTCCAGCCACCACCGCCGGCCAACACCATAGGGCGCTCGGCGGCAAGCAGCAGCTCGCGCAGCTGCCGCAGGGCCCCCGGATCGGCCCAGCTCTGCACAGGCTCCAGACGCGGCAGTGGATCGGTCTCGACCACCTGCGTGAGCATGTCTTCGGGCAACACCAACACCACCGGGCCAGGCCGCCCGTTCATCGCGGTGGCAAAGGCGCGCGCCACGTACTCGGGAATGCGCCGCGCATCGTCGATGCGCTCCACCCGCTTGGCCATGCCCTTGGTGCTGGGGCCAAAGAAGACAGCGAAATCGACCTCCTGGAAGGCTTCGCGGTCGCGCGCGTCGCTGGCCACATCACCCACAAACAGCACCATCGGCGTGGAGTCCTGGAACGCGGTGTGCAGGCCGATCGATGCGTTGGTCGCGCCCGGGCCGCGGGTGACAAAGCACACGCCGGGGCGGCCGGTGAGTTTGCCCTGCGCGTCCGCCATGAAGGCGGCTCCGCCCTCCTGGCGGTTGGTGATGAAGCGGATGCGATCGGCGTGGGCATGAAAACCATCGAGCACCGCGAGGTAGCTCTCGCCTGGTACGCCAAAGGCGTGTGTCACCCCTTGGGCGATCAGGCATTCAACCAGCAGGTGGCCAGCGATTCGTGTGGTCATAGGAAAGGTGAAGTCAGGATGGGCGGTGAGTCACGCCGAGGGCTGCGTGTCTCCAGGGGGGGGACAGAGCCAGCGACAGAATTTTCAACGGCGTGAGGCTGAGTATCCCATCGGCAACCGGCCTTTTGGACGACGCGCACTGCCATCTCCAGCCCGAGGGGGTGGGTGGAAAGAACGCTGGTTTTCAGCGCCGCCGCGCGACCAGGCCGATCAGGGCCGAGCGGCCACTGTGACCGCTGCCCTCGCTCAGATCAGCCTCGTACTCGCGCAAGTGCTCGATATCCAGCCCGTTGAAGGCGTCGCGCAGCAAGGTCGGCGTGTACAGATGCGATGCCAGCGGCGGACCCCCCGTGCGGTATTCGAGCTGGCGGGGGGTGTAGCCCTGCAACACGAGTCGTCCGCCGGGTTTGAGGGCGCGCACCATGCGCGCGAACAAGCGCTCGCGCAGGTCTGGGTCGGCGAACTGCACAAAGATGGCCGCCACGCCGTCGCAGGCTGCCTCGGGCCACGCGTAGTCGTCGCAGTCGGCAACGGCGAAGCTGACCGCCACGCCCCGCTGCGCCGCCAGTGCCCGGGCCTTGGCCACGCCGGTCTCGGCGATGTCGAACGCCTCCACCGTGAGTCCTTGTTCGGCCAGCCAGACGCTGTTGCGGCCCTCGCCATCGGCCACGCACAGCACGCGCTCGCCCGGTGACCACACGCACGCGTGTTCACGCAGCCAGCCGTTCGGCTCGGCGCCGAACAGGAAGCCAGGTGCAGCAAACCGCTGGTTCCAGGTCTGCGCTGGATCGCTGAAGGGAGGGGTGTTTTGTGTGGTCATGTTGGGGAGGGAGTGGCTTTCAGGGGGGCTTGCCGTGGCTGGCGCAGGCGAGCAAGACGCAGGGGACTGCGCCAGCATCAATCGGATTTCGCCGTGGCGACCAGCACGTCACCGACAGATTCGACCAGCACGTGCGTGGTCACGCTGCCCAGCAACAGGTCTTCGGTCATGCTCTGGCCTTGTTTACCGATGACGATGAGGTCGCAGTCGAGCGCCTGCTCATGTTCGATGATGGCCTGCGAGGGGTCGGCGTGTGGGATGCAAAGCGTCCAGTCGCTGGGTATGAGGCCGACGCTCGACGCCAGCGCCTGCAGCTGGAGCGAGGCAGCCCGGTGGGATGTCACGCGGTAGCTATCGATGGTGTCCTCGGACACGCTGGCAAAGCGAAGCTTGCCTTCAAAAGGAACTTCGTAGGCGCTCAAGAGGACCAGGTGAGCGCCTGGTGCGACCGCGCGCGCGAGTTCGATCAAGGGCGCCGACCAGGCCGAAAAATCCACCGCCACCAGCACCCGCCGGTAGGGACCATGAGAGGCTTGCTTGACCACCAGCACGGGGTGCGCCGACTTGCGCAGCAGCCGCTCTGCGGTTGAGCCGAGCAGGAAGTGCCGCACGAAGCCGACGCCGCGCGCGCCCACGGCCACGATGTCGGCCTCGACCCGGTTCGCCTCCTGCGTGAGCTGGTCCAGCACAGCCCCTTGCAGCACCACGCGGTCAACGGCCAGGCCATGCGCTGTGCTCAGCTCATGGGCCAAGGTGTCGAGGGCTTGCTGGGCTTGCTCGATCAGCTGCGCTGGTACCGCGCTCTCCAGTCCCAGCAGTTGCTCCAGCTGGGCCAGCGCACTGCTGCTGAGCGCGTGAACCAGGAGCAGGCGTCCACCCGCTGCGCTGGCCAGCCGGGCTGCGCGGTCAGCGGCCAAGCGCGAGAGGTCGGAAAAATCGGTGGCGGCCAGCAGGTTATGGATCGGTGTCATGGCGTTTTCTCCGGGGTCAGGATGTCGCTGCGCAGGCTTCGTGCTGCCGCGTCGGCGGCGTCGTCAAAGGGGTTCAGCATCCGCGTCACGCCGGCGTTCTGGAGCTGTTGTTGATGATCCGCGTCGCGAGCGACCATCGCCACCTGGCCAGCGAAGCCAAGGGTTTTCAGCGCCTCCAGCAGCGCCCGATTGGACTCCCAGGCGGGCAGACTGCTGACGACCCACCGCGCCTGATCCAGCGGCAGCGACTCCAGAAACGCCGGGTCTTCGCCATCGTCGAAGCGAGCCGCCAGCTTCGCTTGCCGCAGCGAGCCAACCACTTCCGGGTCAAAGTCCACCCCCATCACGCCAATGCCGCCATCGCGCAGCTGGGCCAGCAAACGCCGGCCGTAGCGGCCAAGCCCGATGACCACCACATCCACCCGTGTCGTGCCATGGCCTTGTGTCTCGATCGTCAGTTCGCGCGCAGGGCTCTGGCGTTCAAAGACCCCCAGCCAGGGCGCCAGCCGCTCGTACAAAGCCTGCGAGTACAGGATCATGTAGGTGGACAAGGTGATGGTGATCAGCCCGACCAGCGTCGTCAGGCCCAGCGTGGTGACACCCACATGCCCCAGCGTGATGCCCATGGCCACAAAGATGATGGAAAACTCGCTGATCTGCGCCACCGTCAGGCCGGCAAGAAACCCAGTGCGTTTGCGATAGCCCATCCAGCCCATGATGGCCATCACGATCAGCGGGTTGCCGATCAGCACGAACAAGGACAGCACTGCGGCTGAGCCCAGCTCGGCGCCGAGCATCGACAAGTCCATCTTGGCGCCCAGATCGATAAAGAAAAACAGCAGCAGGAAGTCGCGGATGCCGGTCAGGCGCGCGTTCACCGCTTCCCGGTAAGGGGTGGATGCCAATGAAAAACCGGCCATGAAGGCGCCCGCTTCTTTGCTGAAACCGGCCCATTCACCCAGTGCAGCCAGTGCCACGCCCCAGGCGATGGCAAACACCAGCAGCAGCTCCTGCGAGCGCGCCATCAACGACACCAACCAAGGCAGGATATAACGCATGAAGACGGTCATGAACATGGCGGCAGCCACCAACCTCAGGCCCAAGGACTGAAGCACCCCCCAGCAGGGAACCCGCACCTTCGACGTCTCCCGAGCCGCGCATGGCGCTCATGGTCATCATCGCCAACACCACCGCAATGTCCTGCACGATCAGAAAGCCCACGGCGATGCGCCCATGCAGCGAGTCAAGTTCGCGTTTGTCCGACAGCAGTTTGACGATGATGATGGTGCTTAAAAACGTGAGCGCCACCGCGATGTAGATGGCCTCCATCACGTCCTTGCCCAGCCCGAGCAACAGCAGGAAGCCAAAGCAGATGGTGAATGCCAGTTGGCCCAGGCCGGTGGCCAGCGCCACCGGCCCAATGTGGCGAACATGGTGCAGATCGAGCTTGAGACCGACCACAAACAGCAGCACGGTGACGCCGATCTGGGCCAGCAGATCGATCTGGTCGTGCGCCTGAACCACGCCCAGGCCAGCTGGGCCGACGACCAGGCCGACGACGATGTAGGCGATCAGCACCGGTTGGCGCAGCCGCACGAACAGGGCGCCGACCAGTGCGGCGATCAGCAGCAGCAGGGCGATCTCGGCGAAGGCACCACTCATGACGGGCAACGCCCAGTGGCCAGCCAGGGCGTGGGCCTCGCTGCCCGAACGCCATGCTCAGTTGAACGGTGGCGCGTCATGGGGCAGAGCCTCGACGCGTCAGGGCCAGTCGTATCTGCTTCTCGGACTCCAGCAGCGCGAACAGCGCGACACCGACGGCCACGATCAGCACACCGTCCCACAACGGTACGGGTACGGTGGCAAAAATGCCTTGCAGCACCGGCACGTAGGTGATGGCGAACTGCGCCAGCACCACCGCCAGCACCGTGCTCCAGACCATGGGGGTGCCGCGAACAGCCTGCCAGGTCAGCGATGTGCCGTAGATGTTGCGGATGAAAAACAGGTGGAAGATCTCCAGCGCCACCAGGGTGTTCAGCGCGATCGTGCGCGCCAGATCGAGCGAATAGCCGCGATCCAGCGCGTAGGCGTACATGCCATACACCCCGCCCAGAAACAGCAGCGACACCAGCACGATGTGCCAGACCAGTTCGCCCGAGAGCAGGGGCTCGTTTCTGCGGCGCGGTGTGCGGCGCATCGTCCCCGCTTCGGTGGGCTCGAAAGCCAGCGCCATGCCCAGCGTGACCCCCGTGATCAGGTTGATCCAGAGGATCTGCACCGGCGTGATTGGCAACGCCAGACCGAACAGCAGCGCCACCACGATCGTCATCGCTTCGCCCGCGTTGGTTGGCAGCGTCCAGCTGATGACCTTCTTGATGTTGTCGTAAACCGTTCGCCCTTCACGCACGGCGGCGACGATGGACGCGAAGTTGTCGTCGGCGAGCACCAGCTCGGCGGCTTCCTTGGCGGCCTCGCTGCCTTTGAGCCCCATCGCAATGCCGGCGTCGGCGCGCTTGAGCGCCGGCGCGTCGTTCACACCGTCGCCCGTCATCGCCACCGTCATGCCGTGCGACTGCAAGGCCATCACCAGCCGCAGCTTGTGTTCCGGGCTGGTGCGGGCAAAGATGTCGGTCTCGACCACGGCGCCAGCCAGCGCCGAATCGTCCATGGCATCGAGGTCGCTACCACTCAGCACGCGGTCCGGGTTTTGCAGGCCAATCTGCCGACCGATGGCGGCAGCGGTGCCCTTGTGGTCGCCGGTGATCATCTTGACGCGGATGCCAGCGCTGCGGCATTCGGCGACCGCTTCGGCCGCTTCAGCGCGGGGCGGATCGATCAGCCCCACCAGCCCGAGCAATACCAGCGAATCGCCAATGTCGTTAAACGCGAGCACGGTGTGTTCTGGTGCGACGGGTCTCACGGCGAAAGCCAGCACCCGCTGGCCAAGCCCCGCGATGTGCTCGGCTTGTTCCTGCCAGTAGGTCAGGTCCAGCGGTTCGATTCCTTGTTCGGCGCCGCGCTGCTGGGCGCACATCGTCAGGATTTGCTCCGGCGCACCTTTCACCGAAATCACCGCATGGCCTTCATGGTCGTGGTTCAGGCTGGCCATGAAGCGGTGCCGGGCATCGAAGGGGATCGCATCGGTGCGTGTCCAGGCGGCAAGTTCCTGGCGAGCCTCCAGGCCGCACTTGCCCGACAAGGCCAGCAGTGCACCCTCCATGGGGTCGCCCTCAACGGTCCAGACACCGTCGCGCTCTAGCAGCGAAGCGTCGTTGCACAGGGCCGCTGCGCGCGCCAGTTCCTGCAAGATGGGATGTTCCCGCCCTCTGACCGGGTGGCCATGCAGGCGGATCGTGCCTGTCGGCTCATAGCCGGTGCCATCGATGGAGAATCGATGGGCGCTGGTGGCCACGGAAGCCACCATCATTTCGTTGCGTGTCAGGGTGCCGGTCTTGTCGGTGCAGATCACCGAGACCGAACCCAGGGTCTCGATGGCTGGGAGGCGACGCACGATCGCGTTGCGGTGGGCCATGGCCTGCACGCCCACCGCGAGCGTGATCGTGAGCACGGCAGGCAAACCTTCGGGAATGGCGGCGACCGACAGGCCCACCACCGCCATGAACATGTCGCCAAATGCGAAGTGACCGACGAAGTAACCGAAGGCCAGCAGCAGAGCCGCGATCAGCAGAATCAGCACGGTGAGCCAGCGCGCGAAGGTGTTCATCTGGCTGACCAGGGGCGTTGTGAGCACCTCGACCCGGGCGAGCATGCCGCTGATGCGCCCGATCTCGGTCTCGGCGCCGGTGGCCACCACCACACCGCGACCCGCGCCGCTGGTGATCAGTGTGCCGCTGTAGGCCATGCACAGCCGGTCGCCGATGGCCGCATCGGCGGTGACGGGCCGTGTGTGCTTCTCGACTGGCACCGATTCGCCCGTCAGCAAGGCTTCTTGAATTTGTAGGTTGAGCGCTTGCAGCAGCCTCAGGTCAGCAGGCACCTTGTCGCCCGCCTCCAGCAGCACCACGTCGCCAGGCACCAGCGCCTCGCCGTCGACCGTGTGGCGATCGCCATCGCGCAGCACCGACGCGTGCGGCGCCAGCATGTGGCGGATGGCTGCCATGGCTTTTTCTGCTTTGCCCTCCTGAACAAAACCGATCACGGCGTTGCCCAGCACCACCGCCAGGATGACCAGGGTGTCGATAACATGCCCCAGCACGGCGGTGACCACGGCCGACGCCAGCAGCACGTAGATCAGAATGTTGTGAAAGTGCAGCAGGAACCGCAGCCAGGCGCTGCGCTGAGCCGCTTCGGGCAGGCGATTCGGACCGTGTGCCTGGAGGCGAGCTTCGGCCTCAACCTGGGTGAGCCCACCCGACGATGTGCGGGCCTGATCCAGCGCCGCCTCGCCAGCCAGCACATGCCATGGGCTGGGTACCTGCTTGTCTGAGTTGGAAGGCACGGTTCACGCTCCAGTGTGGATGAGATTTCCCTCTCTCCGTTTCACTGTAGCGGGCTGGCCGCAGACACATGCTGATGTGTGTCAACGTGCTGTGAGCAGGCCCTAGCCCGCCAGGCCGGCGTACACGTGCTGCACGTCTTCGTTGGCGTCCAGCGCGACCAGGAAGGCCTCGACCTCTTCGAGCTGTTCGGCACTCAGGCTGGCTGGGTCCACCGGGTTCTTGGGCCGGTAGGCGAGCTGGGTCGCGAGCACGGTGAAGCCCTGCGCGGGCAGGGCACGGCTGACCAGGTCGAGGTCGCTCGGGTCGGTGATGAAGCGGGTGGTGCCTTCTTCGTCGCCCGGCTCCACGTCTTGCGCCCCGGCTTCGATGGCGGCGAGCTCCGCGTCGCCGCCCGGTGTCACCGGCTCGGCGTCGATCTGGCCGACGTGGTCAAAGTCCCAGGCCACCGAGCCTGAGGTGCCCATCTGCCCCTTGCGAAACAGCACGCGCATGTCTGCGGCGGCGCGGTTCACGTTGTCGGTCAGGCACTCGACCATTACCGGCACGCGGTGCGGCGAAAAGCCTTCGTACATCACGGTGTCGTACTGCACGCTCTCACCCGTGAGGCCGGCGCCCTTTTTGATGGCGCGGTCCAGCGTTTCCTTGGGCATGGAGACCTTGCGCGCTTGCTCCACCACCAGCCGCAGACGGGCATTGGCCGCCGGGTCGGCGCCGTTGCGCGCGGCGATCATGATGTCTTTGACCAGTTTGCCGAACAAGCGGCCCTTGGCGTTGGCCGCCAGATCTTTGTGCTTTGCTTTCCACTGCGCGCCCATGTCGGTGCTTCCCAGGTGATGTTGCGGGCGCCAGCCCATGCGGTGCCCTGGCGCAGTTTAGTGCAGGCCCACCAGCTCACGGGTCGACAGATGGCAGCCCGCGCGGTGGTTTTGATCGAAGCAGTGTGATATAAACTCCTCATGACATCCATGTGGATGTTTTAAGGAGTTTTATGAGCAACATCACCGCTCTGCCCGTCACAAGACCCAGACCATCGGAGACCGAAAAAGTCACTGTCAACCTGGGCTTTGTGGACCTGGGCCACATCGACCTGTTGGTCACAGAGGGCTTCTACAGCAACCGCACCGACTTCATTCGCACTGCCATCCGCAACCAGCTCGCCACTCAACAAGAAGCGGTGCGTCAGGTGATTTCGCGCAAGTCGCTGGTGCTGGGGCTGCAGCGATACACCCGTGCCGATCTGGAGTCGCTTCAGCGCGCGGGCGAGATGCTGGAGATCCAGGTGCTGGGGCTGGCCACCGTGGACGAAGACGTGCCGCCCGAGCTGGCCAGCGCCACCATTTCGTCGGTCACCGTGCTGGGCGCTTTTCACGCCAGTGCCGCCGTCAAGCAAGCTTTGAAAGGAAAAATCCAATGATGTTGAACCTCACCAACCCAAAAGGTCTGCCTCTGAACGGCAACCAGGCGGCCATGTCACCCCACATGGCCGAAGCCCTGGCACTGGTTCGCGCCGGTCGCCCGCAAGAAGCCACCGATCTGCTGATGGGCAACCGCAGTCAGGGCACGGCTGCCAGCGCAGATGCGGCGCCAGAGCCGTCGCCGCCCAGCGAGCGCCTCTCAGGTCTGGCCGCGCGGGGGATGGCCGGCGTGCAAGATGTGCTGAACAAGCTGAACAAGCTGAACAAGCTGAACAAGCTGGACTTGGGCGGTGAAAACATCTGGGTGCCACCGGTGGGTGGCGCAGCGGCGCAAGCAGCCTCCCAGTACCGCGCAGG
>JBLIJY010000021.1:0-13501 GCA_047636095.1 Hydrogenophaga sp.
ATGCCCATGCCACGCCGCCCGCATCAACTTTTGCGGCTTTTGTCCGCACTTTCAACACCGCCAACTGGTATCAACATGCGTTCACACATGTGCTCACCAGGAAACCTGGCCATCGCGAGAGGCTTCGCGATAGGATCGCGCTGACTGGAAACCCTATGAAATTGACCCCTTTGCGCAGCCCGTCTGCCCAGCACATGCTCAAGCGCGGCTGGTGCGCTGTTATGGGCGCTTTCGGCTTGTGTCTGGCGCTGGGCGCCCTCAGCATCGATGCCCAGGCTCAAACCCGCGCCAGCGCTGAGCCGGTGGTGCTCAACTTCGTGGGCGCCGAAATCGAAGCGGTGGCCCGCACCATGGCCAACATCACCGGGCGCAATGTGGTGGTGGACCCACGCGTCAGAGGCGTGATCAACCTCTCGACCGAGCGGCCTGTGTCGCCCGCCGCTGCGCTCAACCAGTTCGCCGCCGTGCTGCGGCTGCAAGGCTTCTCGCTGGTGGACACAGGTGGCTTGTACAAGATCGTGCCCGAGGCCGACGCCAAGCTGCAAGGCACCGTGGTTAACGCCGGGCCCGCCTCGCGCCTGCCAGCCTCCAACACCGTGGTGACGCAGATCTTCCGCCTCAACCACGAGTCGGCCAACAACCTGGTGCCGGTGCTGCGCCCGCTGATCGGGCCCAACAACACCATCAACGTGAACCCCGGTAACAACTCGCTGGTGATCACCGACTACGCCGACAACCTGCAGCGCATTGGCCGCATCATTGCCGCGCTCGATGTAGCGGGCGCGACCGATGTGGAAATCATCCCCTTGCAGCACGCGGTGGCAGCCGATCTGGTGCCGCTGGTGTTGCGTTTGATCGACTCTGGCGCCAGCGGCGCCCCCGCTGGGCAGGCCGCCACCGGATTCCAGACCACGCTGGTGGCCGAGCCGCGCAGCAACAGCCTGGTGCTGCGCGCGGCCAACCCGGCGCGCCTGGCGCTGGTGCGCTCGCTGGTGGCGCGGCTGGACCGGCCCACCTCGGATGTGGCCAGCGGCAACATCCATGTGGTGTATCTCAAGAACGCCAACGCGGTATCGCTGGCCGCCACGCTGCGCGCCGCGCTCGCGGGCGAAGGCGGGGGTGCTGGCGCATCGGCTGGTGCCAGCCCACGCAGCACCGTCAATGCCGGCGCGGGTGGCGCCAGCCCGTCCACCACACCGGTGGCCGCCTCTGGCGAGCCCTCCACCGGCGGCCAGATCCAGGCCGACCCGGCCACCAATTCGCTCATCATCACCGCGCCCGAGCCGCAATACCGGCAACTGCGCGCGGTGATCGACCAGCTCGATTCGCGCCGTGCGCAGGTGTATGTGGAGAGCCTGATCGCCGAGGTGAACGCCGACAAGGCGGCCGAATTCGGCATTCAATGGCAGGGGCCGCTCGGGAACAAGGGCAACAGCCTGATCGGGCTGCTGGGCACCAACTTCGGCTCGGGTGGCAACAACATCGTCAACCTCGCCACCAGCGAACTGGGGTCGGTCGCGCCCGGCGCGGGACTGAATTTTGGTGTGGCGGCGCAAAAGAACGGCGTGTATTTTCTGGGCTTCCTCGCGCGCTTCTTGCAGTCCACGGGCGAGGGCAACATCTTGTCCACCCCCAACCTGCTGACGCTGGACAACGAAGAGGCCAAGATCGTGATCGGGCAAAACGTGCCCTTTCTCACCGGCCAGTTCAGCAACACCGGCAGCGGCGGCACCAACGGCGCGGTCAACCCGTTCCAGACCATCGAGCGCAAAGACGTGGGCATCACCTTGCGCGTGAAACCGCAGATCAGCGAAAACGGCACCATCAAAATGACCATCTACCAAGAGGTCAGCAGCGTGCAGCCGGGTTCGGTGAATTCGCCCAGCGGCATCATCACCAACAAGCGCACCATCGAGTCCACCGTGCTGGTGGACGACGGCGCCATCGTGGTGCTCGGCGGCCTGCTGCAAGACGAGTACGCTGGCAACGAAGACAAGGTGCCCGGCCTGGGCGATGTGCCGCTGTTTGGCAACCTGTTCAAAAACCAAACCCGCAGCCGCAAAAAAACCAATCTGATGGTCTTCCTGCGCCCGGTGGTGATGCGCGACGGCCGGGAAACCAGCAACCTTGCGCTGGACCGCTACGAGCTCATGCGCGCGGTTCAGAAAGACACCCAGCCGTTGCCCAGCCGCGTACTCGGGATCAACGATTCGCCGGTGCTGCCGCCCGAGCGCCCCCCCGGTGCGTTGCTCCCGCCTTTGGGTCAACCCACCGCCACGCCACAGGCTGTGCAACCCGCCTCGCCGCCCGTGGCCATGCCCTTGCCTGCGCCCGTCCAGTGAGGCCCGCGCCATGAAATACCCGCTGCCTTACGCGTTTGCACGCGAGCACCTGTGGTTGCTGGAAGACGAGGGCGACCAGGTCACGCTGGTGGGCAGCAACACACCGGCAGTTGATGACGCGCAGCAAACCCGTCGTTTGTCTGCGCTGTCTGAAATCTTGCGCCGCCACGACGTGCGCCAGCTGGTGTGGGAGCCGGGCGAGTCGGTCACGCAGCGCATCAGCGCGGCCTATGCCCAGGGCGAATCGAGCGCGGCGGCGGTGGTCAGCGAGGTGCAGAGCGATGTGGACCTGAGCCGCATGATGCAAGACCTGCCGGCGATCGAAGACCTGCTGGAAGCGGCGGACGACGCGCCCATCATCCGCATGCTCAACGCCCTGCTCACCCAGGCCGCACGCGACGGCGCCAGCGACATCCACATCGAGCCCTACGAGCGGCATTCCAGCGTGCGCTTTCGGGTCGACGGCACATTGCGCGAGGTGGTGCAGCCCAACCGGGCGCTGCACGCCGCGCTCATCTCGCGCCTGAAGATCATGGCCGAGCTGGACATTTCAGAAAAACGCCTGCCGCAAGACGGCCGCATCAGCCTGCGCATCGGCACCCGCGCGGTCGATGTGCGCGTGTCCACGCTGCCCAGTGCCCACGGCGAGCGCGCGGTACTGCGCCTGCTCGACAAGAGCGAGAGCAAGCTCACGCTGGAGGCAGTGGGCATGCAAGGCCCGCTGCTGGCGCGCTTCAAGCAGCTGATCGGGCAACCGCACGGCATCATCCTGGTGACCGGCCCGACCGGTTCGGGCAAAACCACCACGCTGTACTCGGCGCTGCAAAAGCTCGACGCCAGCTCGCTCAACATCATGACGGTGGAAGACCCGATCGAGTACGAGCTGTCGGGCGTGGGCCAGACCCAGGTCAACGCCAAGATCGATCTGGACTTCGCCAAGGCCTTGCGCGCCATCCTGCGGCAAGATCCCGACGTGATCATGATCGGCGAAATCCGCGATTTCGAGACCGCGCAGATCGCCATCCAGGCCTCGCTCACCGGCCACCTAGTGCTCGCCACGCTGCACACCAACGACGCGCCCAGCGCGGTGACGCGCCTGACCGACATGGGCGTGGAGCCGTTCCTGCTCAGTTCCTCGTTGTTGGGCGTGCTGGCGCAGCGCCTGGTGCGCAAGCTCTGCGTGCACTGCCGAAGCCAAGACGACCAAGGCCGCTGGCAACCGGTGGGCTGCAGCCACTGCAACATGACCGGCTACAAGGGCCGCACCGGTATTTATGAGCTGATGGTGGCCGACGACCAGGTCCGCGCATTGGTCCACAACCGCGCCGCCGAAAGCCAGCTGTTGGTGGCGGCCAAAACAGCCGGCCTGTGCTCCATGCGCGAAGACGGGCAGCGGCTGATTGAGGCGGGCGTGACCTCGATTGCCGAGGTGATGAGCGTGACCCGAGACTGAACATGATGCCCCCACGCTCGTCACTTCGTGTACTTCGCTGCCCCTCGGGGGGGCTGGTCTTGCTTGGGGCGGCCCTGCACTGCGACCGCTGATGCCCGCCTACACCTTTGAAGCCCTCGACGCCCAGGGCGCCACCCAGCGGGGCCTGATCGATGCCGACACGGCGCGCGCCGCGCGCGGCATGTTGCGCGCGCGCGCGCTGGTGCCGATCGCGGTGGAGCCCGCCACCGGCGGCGGCACGGGGAGCGAGGCGCGCGGGCTCAACATCACGCTGTGGGGCGGCCATGTGTTCAGCGCCACCACGCTTGCGGTGTGGACGCGCCAGATCGCGGGCCTGGTCTCAGCCGGGCTGCCGCTGGAGCGCGCCCTCTCGGCGCTGACCGAAGAAGCCGAGGACGACAAGCAACGCAACCTCATGGCCTCGCTGCGCTCCGAGGTCAACGGCGGCTCGCCGTTTGCGCGTGCGCTCAGCGCACACCCGAAAGAGTTCTCCGCCATCTACACCGGTGTGATCGCCGCTGGCGAACAAAGCGGCCAGCTGGGCGTGGTGCTGGAGCGCCTGGCCGACGATCTGGAAACGCGCGAGGCGCTGAAAAACAAGCTGATCGCCGCCTCGCTCTACCCGGCCATCGTGACCCTGATCGCCATCGTGATCGTGGTGTTTCTGGTGTCGTACGTGGTGCCGCAGGTAGCCGGCGTGTTTGCCGGCAGCAAGCGCGCGCTGCCGGTGCTCACCGTGGCCATGCTGGCCCTGAGCGACTTCGTGCGCAGCTACGGCTGGTTCATGCTGGCCCTCGCCGTGCTGGGTGGCGTGGGGCTGGTGATGGCGCGCCGGGTGGTGGGCTTGCGCCTGGCCATGGACGCGGCTTGGCTGCGCCTGCCTTTGGTGGGCCGGCTTGCGCGCGGCTACAACGCGGCGCGTTTTGCTGGCACGCTGGCCATGCTTGCCGGCGCGGGCGTGCCGATTCTTCGCGCGCTGCAAACCGCCGCCGAGACCCTGAACAACCAGGCCATGCGCGCCGACGCGCTGGACGCACTGGTGCTGGTGCGCGAAGGCGCACCGCTGGCGTCTGCCCTGGCCAGCAAGAAACGCTTTCCGCCGCTGGTGAGCATGTTTGCACGCCTGGGCGAGCAGACCGGCAAACTGCCGGTGATGCTCTCGCGCGCCGCCGACCAGCTCAGCGCCGAGGTCACGCGCCGCGCCATGCACCTGGCCACCATCCTGGAGCCGTTGCTGATCGTGGTCATGGGCGCGGTGGTGATGCTGATCGTGCTGGCGGTGCTGATGCCGATCATTCAGTTGAACCAGCTGGTCACTTGACGCCCCCCGCGCCGGGGACTGGCCCACCCCCGCGCCGCGCTTACAGCGCGTCACCCCCTCAAGGGGGCGGCACTGGCGGCCCGGCAAAGCCGGTTCCGCGGCGCCCTTGGTTTGGCTCCCCCTCTTCGGTTGCCTCCTGTTTGTTCGGACTGAACTTGTCGAAATCCAGCGCATGCAAACCTTGCCGGTTCGCTGCTACGCTGCAACCTTTCTCACGGAACGCCTGCCATGCCAGCTTCTCTTGACGGTCAACTGGTGGTCGCGATTTCTTCGCGGGCTTTGTTCGATTTCGAAGAAGAGAACCGGCTTTTTGAAACCGGGGACGACCGGGCTTACATGAAGCTGCAGCTTGATCGACTGGACCAGCCGGCCACGCCGGGTGTGGCGTTCTCGCTGGTGCAAAAACTGCTGGCGTTCAATGACGCGCAGGCGCAGCGGGTGGAGGTGGTGATTCTTTCGCGCAACGACCCGGTCTCGGGCATGCGGGTGTTCCGCTCGGCGCAGTACTACGGGCTGCCGATCCAGCGCGGCAGCTTCACGGGCGGCCAGCCACCGTGGCGCTACCTCAAGCCGCTGCAGGCCAACCTGTTTCTGTCCACCCATTTGTCGGATGTGCGCGCCGCGCTGGCCGCTGGCGTGCCCGCTGCGCAGGCCTACCCACAATCGGTGCATGCGAGCGACGCGCACCCCAACGAGGTGCGCATTGCGTTTGACGGTGACGCGGTGCTGTTTTCTGACGAAGCCGAGCGGGTGTTTCAGGCCGAAGGTTTGTCTGCCTTCCAGGCGCACGAGGCGAGCAAGGCCGCGCTGCCGCTGCCCGGCGGGCCGTTCAAGCCGCTGCTCGAAGCGTTGCACCGCTTGCAGGCCGAGGGCACCTCGCAAATGCGGGTGCGCACCGCGCTGGTCACCGCGCGCAGCGCACCAGCCCACGAGCGTGCGATCCGCACCCTGATGAACTGGAACATCGAGGTGGACGAGGCCATGTTTCTCGGCGGCCTGCCCAAAGGCGAGTTCCTGCGCGAATTCGAGCCCGACTTCTTCTTCGACGACCAGACCGGCCACATCGAAGCCGCATCGTTGCACGTGCCTTCGGGACATGTAGCCAGCGGCATATCGAACCATTGACCCTTTCAATTTGCCCTAAGCTGCGCTGCGCAAGCTGGGGCCCTGGCCTGTCTGCAGGCCACCCTTTCCACTCCCCTTCTTCACAGGTGCTGCATGTCCCTGAGCGAAAAACTCCAGAACTTCAAGAGCTTCACCACCAAAGTCTGGCGCCTGACCGCGCCCTACTTCATGACGTCGGACCAGAAGTGGCAGGCGCGCGGGCTGCTGCTGGCCATCGTGCTGCTCAACCTGGGCGCGGTTTACATGCTGGTGCAGATCAACGAGTGGAACCGGTTCTTCTACGACGCGCTGCAGAACAAAGACCAGCCGGCGTTCTGGGAGCAGCTCGGTCGCTTCACCTACCTCGCGTTTGGTTTCATCGTCATTGCGGTCTACCGCTTCTACCTGACCCAGTTGCTGCAGATGCGCTGGCGCGGCTGGATCACCGCGCGTTACATGGACCGCTGGCTGGCCGACAAAGCCTTCTACCAGCTGGAAATCGCGCGCTTTGCCAAGGGCAGCGACGCCCCGCCAGACAACCCCGACCAGCGCATCGCCGAAGACATGAACCTCTTCACCAGCTACACGGTGAGCCTGTCGATGGGCCTGCTCAACGCGGTGGTCACGCTGGTGAGTTTTGTCGGCATTCTGTGGACGCTTTCGGGCAGTTTTGGCTTCAGCTTCAACGGCAGCGACTACGTGATCCCCGGCTTCATGGTCTGGATGGCGGTGGTGTATTGCGTGGTCGGCAGTGTGCTCACGCACTACATTGGCCGTCCGCTGATCAACCTCAACTTTCGCCAGCAGCGCTTCGAGGCCGACTACCGGCACCACCTGATCCGGGTGCGCGAATACAGCGAGTCGATCGCGCTGGACCGCGGCGAGCCGGTGGAGCGCGCGCGCCTGGGCGGGCGCTTTGGCGAGGTGCTGGCCAACTACCTGCAGCTGATCCGGGCACAAAAGCGGCTGACTTGGTTCACAGTGGGCTTCGGCCAGGCCGCCGTGGTGTTTCCCTTCATCGTCGCCGCACCGCGCTTTTTCAGCGGCGCCATCCAGCTCGGCGAGCTGATGCAGATTTCATCGGCGTTTGGCCGGGTACAAGACTCGCTCTCTTGGTTTGTTGACAACTACGACAGCCTGGCCGCCTGGCGCGCCACCACCGACCGCATCACCAGCTTCGAGGAAAGCTTTGCCGCCTTGCACAGTGCCGAGCTGGCGCGCCAACCCAACCCGACATCCGACCCGGCCCACGGCGATCAGATCACCCTGGACGATCTGCAACTCGCGCTGCCGGGCGGCGTGGCGCTGCTCGGCGCCCACAGCCTGTCGCTCAAAGCGGGCGATGCTCTTTTGCTCAAGGGGCCTTCGGGCAGTGGCAAGTCCACGCTGTTTCGCGCCCTGGCGGGCATCTGGCCCTGGGCCAAGGGACGGCTGCGCCTGCCGGCCGACTTCGATGCGCGGGTGATGTTCCTGCCGCAGCGCCCCTATTTCCCGAACGACAGCCTGCGCACCGCACTCGCCTACCCCGAGCCTGCCGACCATTACGCCGACGCCACGCTGCAACAAGCGCTGCGCGATGCCTTGCTGCCCGATCTGGCGGACCAGCTGGACCGCCAGGACAGCTGGGGCCAGAAGCTCTCGGGCGGCGAGCAGCAGCGCCTGGCCATCGCCCGCGCTTTCCTGAAAAAACCGCGCTGGCTGTTTGTGGACGAGGCCACCAGCGCACTCGACGAGCAGGCCGAGGCCGTGCTGTACGAGCGCTTGCGGGCGCTGGTGAAGGCCTCCGACGGCGCCATGGTGTCCATCGCGCACCGGCCCACGGTGGCGGCGTACCACGACCGCCAGTGGGCGCTGGAAGCGGATGCCAGTGGCGGGCAGCGCTGGCGCATCGCGAGCCGCTGACGCTTTTTGGGTAGCCGGCGGAGCGAACAGCCGCGCTGGCCGGGTGACAGCGCGCCCGCCCGGTCGCAGAATGGTCAGACCCGGGCCCAAACCTGCCCGACCACCCGTCTGCACGGAGCCGCCATGACCGAACCAAAGCCAGCCACGAACCCCGCCACCCGCACCGAGCGCGACAGCTTCGGCCCCATCGACGTGCCGGCCAACCGGCTCTGGGGCGCGCAGACCCAGCGTTCGCTGCAGCACTTCGACATTTCGGGCGAGCGCATGCCGACTGAGTTGATCCGCGCGCTGGCGCAGGTCAAACGCGCGGCGGCGGTGGTGAACCAGCAGCTGGGCCTGCTCGACGAGGCCAAGGCCCGCGCCATCGTGTCTGCGGCCGACGAGGTGATCGCCGGGCAACATGCTTCGGAATTCCCGCTGGTGGTCTGGCAGACCGGCTCGGGCACCCAGACCAACATGAACGCCAACGAGGTGTTGGCCAACCGCGCCAGCGAGCTGCTCGGCGGCGAGCGCGGCGAAGCGCGCCGCGTGCATCCGAACGACGAGGTGAACCGAAGCCAGTCGAGCAACGACGTGTTTCCCACCGCCATGCACCTCGCAGCGGTCGAAGGCATCAGCCACCACCTGTTGCCCGCGCTGGCGGCGCTGAGGGGCACGCTGGCGGCCAAAGCGCTCGCGTTCGACGGCATCGTGAAGATTGGCCGCACCCATTTGCAAGACGCCACGCCGCTCACGCTGGGCCAGGAGTTCTCGGGCTATGTGGCGCAGCTCACGCACGGCGAAGCGCATCTGCGCGCCGCGCTGCCCCACCTGGGCGAGCTGGCGCTGGGTGGCACCGCGGTGGGCACCGGCCTGAACGCGCCCGCCGGTTTCGCCGAGAAGGCAGCGGCTGAGCTGGCGCGGCTCACCGGCCTGCAGCTGGTGAGTGCGCCCAGCAAGTTCGAGGCGCTGGCCAGTTGCGACGCGCTGGTGCACGCGCACGGCGCGCTCAAAACCCTGGCCGCAAGCCTGATGAAAATCGCCAACGACGTGCGCTGGCTGGCGAGTGGCCCGCGCAGTGGCCTGGGCGAGCTGCTGATTCCGGAGAACGAGCCCGGCTCGTCCATCATGCCGGGCAAGGTCAACCCGACCCAGTGCGAGGCGCTCACCATGCTGTGCGCGCAGGTGATGGGCAACGACGTGGCGATCGGCATCGGCGGCGCTTCGGGCAATTTCGAGCTAAACGTGTTCCGCCCGATGGTGGCGCACAACTTTTTGCAAAGCGTGCGCTTGCTGGCCGATGGCATGCGCAGTTTTGACCACCACTGCGCACAAGGCATCGAGCCCAATCGCCCGCGCATCCAGGCGCTGGTCGAGCAGTCGCTGATGCTGGTGACCGCGCTGAATCCGCACATCGGCTACGACAAAGCGGCCGAGATCGCGAAGCGGGCGCACACCCATGGCCTGAACCTGCGCGAGGCGGCGATCGCTTCTGGCCATGTAACGGCCGAGCAGTTCGACCGCTGGGTGGTGCCGGCGGAGATGGTGGGCCGCTAACGCGTTGCGCTCTTGGCAGGTGCCCCGGCTGCTTCCACAAACCCCGCCCAGCCCTTGGCCCGCAGTTCACAGGCCGGGCAGCTGCCACAGCCGTAGCCCCAGGCGTGGCGGTGTTCGCGGTCGCCGAGGTAGCAGGTGTGGGTGTGTTCCACGATGAGGTCGATCAGCTGCTGGCCGCCATCGGCCACGCCCGAGGCCTCGCCGATGTCGTGCGCCAGCTGCCAGGTGGCGGCCTTGTCGATCCACATCAGCGGCGTCTCGATCAGGAAGCGGTGGTCCATGCCGAGCGAGAGCGCGACCTGCAAGGCCTTCATGGTGTCGTCGCGGCAATCGGGGTAACCCGAGAAGTCGGTCTCGCAGACACCGGTGACGATCACGTCGATGCCGCGCCGGTACGCCAGTGCGGCAGCGAAGGTGAGGAACAGCAGGTTGCGCCCGGGCACGAAGGTGTTGGGCAGGCCGCTGGCTTCCATGCGGAACGCGGTGTCGCGGGTGAGCGAGGTGTCACTCACCTGGCCGAGCACCGCGAGGTCGAGCAGGTGGTCAACGCCGAGTCGCTCGCCCCAGGCGGGGAAGTGCTGGCGCAACTCATTCAGCACCACGAGGCGCGCTTGCAGCTCCACATGGTGGCGCTGGCCGTAATCGAAGCCCAGCGTTTCGACACGCGGGTAGCGCGCCAGCGCTTGGGTCAGGCAGGTGGTGGAATCCTGACCGCCGGAGAAGAGCACGAGGGCGCTGGTGTGACGGGGTGGGGCATTTGACATGGCAGGGGCGTTTTGAGGGGTTTTGGGCAGAGCCCGCCAGGCATCGGGAAGGTGGCGGGCTCAGTGGCGGTGCAGGTGGTGCGCGTCGGGCACGTGGGGATGGCTGTGCCGATGCGGCTCGTGCTCATGCCAATGGCTGTGGCTATGGCCTTCGCTGTCTGGGCCGATGACCGAGGGATCGTGCGGATGAGCATGATGACCATCATCGTCGGCGCCGCCGTGAACGTGCGCGTGCTCGTGGGCCAGCGCGGCATGTTCGTGTTCGTGCTCGTGCGATTCGCTCACATGCAGCCACACGCCACCCAGCATGAGCACGCCAGCGAGCAACACCATGAAGGACAGCGACCGCTCACCCAGCGCAAAGGCACCGAGCAAACCCACAAAGGGCGCAAACGCGTAGACCGATCCGGTGCGCGAAGCACCGAAAGCGCGCTGGGCCAGCACATACAGCCGCAGACTCAGACCGTAGCCGGTGGCACCCACCACCAAGAGCGCCAATGCCGCGCCCAACGGCGGCAGCCCCTCGCCGGCGAGCGCGGCCAGGATGAGCGTGGCCCCCACCCCCAAGATCGATTTGACGCCAACCACCTGCCCCGGGTCCCGATCGGCCACCCCGCGCGACAGCGCGTTGTCCACCCCCCAGGCGGCGGTGGCCAGCAAGACGGCAAGCAGCCCGAGCGTGGCGCCCTGCCCAGCGGTGCCTTGATCGAACACCAGGGTAGCGCCGCCGGCCAGCAACAGCAGCATGGCCAGCGCCACCCGCTTGTCCATCGCCTCGCCGTACCAGATCCAGGCGAGCACCGCCGTGAACACCGCCTCCAGGGTGAGCATGAGCGATGCGCTCGCGCCACTGGTGCGCTGCAAGCCCCAGGCCAAGGCCACCGGTCCGATCACCGCACCCATGGCCGCCATGCCGACCAGCCGGGGGCCATCGCTTTTGCGCAGCGCCGCCTCCTGTGTCGAGGGCTTCATCGCCAGGGCGGCAACGAATGCGGCGCCCAGGTACAGCAGCGCCGCGGTCGAAAACGGGCCGATGGCCACACCGAAACGCTGCACGAAAGGCGTGCTCAGGCCAAACAGGGCGGCCGAGGCCAGCGCCAGCAGCGCGCCCCGCGCGGCGGGTCCTCTCAAACGGAACACAGCGATCATGAAATGGCTTTCTCAACAGGTACAGCGGGCGAGCAAAAAGAGCGCCCGCCGCCCGGCTTCAGAGAAACATCATGCCTTCGATGCAAACGCATGACGGCGCTGGCCGGTAACGCGCAGCGCAGCAGGCGGGCGCGGGGGTTGGGGCCAACACGATCTGTTCAGCATCGCCTCAGCGCTCGATTTTTTCGTAGTCACCGCCGGTCTGCAGCAGCAGCGTCACCGCCGAGTTGCCCCGGTTGCGCCAGAACCAGCCGTGTTTGCCCTTGAAGGCGGCCACCAGCTCGCCTTCGTCAGCAGCCACGCCCCGGCCTTTTTCGTAGCTGATCGACTGCCCCAGCGCATCGCCATGGGCATCGAAGTTGACCACCCCGCCCTGCACCGCCCAGGCGAACAGCGCCTTGGCGTCCTTGTTCATGCTGAGCTTGATCTCGATGCCTTCACCGGGCTTCAGGGTGATCCGCGTTTCGTCGCGCCAAACCGGCTTAGGCGCTTGGGCCGCTGGCGCAGCCGAAGGCGAAGCGACTGGCGCCACCGGGCTGGCTTGCACAGCGGTCGCTGCCGCGATGCCAGCCGGTTGGGCCGCGGCATCGGCCGCGGCATCGGCCTCGGCGGCCAGTTCTTTCTTGATCTCGCCCATTTCCGTGAGGTTGAGCAAGCGCCCGATGCCGGTGGGGTCGATGCCGTAATCAGCGGGCATGACCACGCTGACGAGCAAGACGGCTGCGGTGACGAACGCGATGAGGGTCGAACGCAGCAACTGGGCCGAGGTCGGCAGTTCGGCGCGGGTGGGCATATCGGTGTTGTACATGGTGTGTTCCTGAGCAATGAAGATGAAGGAAGTTCAAGACGTGAAGTACCCGGTGAGCTGCATGCCCACCAGGAGAAAACCAGCACCCATCATCACCACGTTGGCGGTGTAGGCGTGGCGCAGAAAGCTGGCGGTGCGCCGCCAGTAGCCCATCACGATGAGGATGGCGCTCAGGGCCAGCAGCTGGCCAATTTCGACGCCGACGTTGAAAGCGAGCAGATTGGGCATCAGCCCATCGGGCGAGATCTCGTACTGGATGATTCGAGAAGCCAGCCCAAAGCCATGGAACAGACCAAACACCAGCGTGGCCGCTTTGGTGTTGGGCTGAAAGCCCAGCCAGCGCTGAAACGCGCCCAGGTTGTCCAACGCCTTGTAGACCACCGAAAGACCGATGATGGCGTCGATGATGTAGCTGTTGATGCCGACGTTGAAATAGACCCCCAGCAGCATCGTCGTGGAATGTCCGATGGCAAACAGCGTGACGTAGATGGCAATGTCATTCAGCCGATACAGGAAAAAGATCACGCCAAAGAGAAACAGGATGTGGTCGTACCCGGTCATCATGTGCTTTGCCCCGAGGTAGGCAAAGGGCAGCAGGTTGACCCCCGAGATTTCCTGGATGTAGCCCTTGTCGCCCTGCGTCACGGCGTGGGCCAGGGCCTCGCCCGTTCCGGCCAGGATCGATATCAGCACGGCCAGCATGAGCAAGATGGCGGCGCGCCAGGGGCCTGGTGGCGGGTTCAGTGATGGGTGGAAAAGCGCTTGATTCATAAAAATGTTCGGTTGTGGGTTGAACAGCGCCCAGGCTGGGCCATGGGCGGTATGCGGCCTGGGCTGCAGAGGAGCAACGCGCGAGGCCAGGGGTGGGGCGAGCTGGCATGGCAACGCCCAGCGCAGAGCCACCCGTGTGGGGTTTTTTGAGGAGGAGAGGTGCCTGAAGCGGCGGAAACCGCGTGGGCCGCCGCAAAGCGAGCTGCTCACGGCATTCGCTCAAGCCGGGCATGAATGACCCGGCTGCTGCCGACCTCAGGCTTGCAACGAACCCCGCGGGGGTCTGAGCCATTTCGGCAGTGCGGCCGATTGATAGAGCAGATCGGGCGCAGTTGCCCTGGGTTGCCGATA
>JBLIJY010000022.1:0-13334 GCA_047636095.1 Hydrogenophaga sp.
CGCTATGCGATGCCCATCGTGCTGGTGCTCGGCATCGTCGCCATGGCGGTCAACGAAAGCACATACCAGCATTCGCACAGCACCCTCACCAAGGGCATCGCGCTCACCGATGCGCGGGTGCAGGCCGCCGGAACGCTCCAACTCCTCACCGACGCCGGCCTCTACGCCCGGTCTTACCTGCTCGGGGGTATCCCCCAAGACGCGCAGGAGTACCGCGAAGCGGTACGCAAGATGCAGGAGGTCAAACAGAAGACCTTTGACTTGGTGGCCAAAGCCAACCCAGGCAGCTCCGTGTCGGTTGATGAGATCGAGCGTCTGATGGCCACGCAGATCGCCGCCATCGACAACTGGGTCGATTTGATGAACCGCGGCGAACAAGAAGCCGCAGTGGCTGCAGCAATCAGCATCCAAAGCCGCGCCCGGCGCGAGCAACTGCGCGAGGAATTCGACAAGCTGTTGCACAGTGCTGCAAAAGAGCAGCAAACGGCCCGCATCTCCCTTTACCAGGCCGGTTCCATCAGCCGCCTGGGGGTGCACATCCTGACGCTCGTTGCGATGCTGGGCATGGTGTTGTTTCGGCGCCAGTTGCGACGGGGCGACGAAGAAATGGCCAAAGAGCGGATGCTTCTGGCCGATAGAGTGCGCGAGCGCACCGCGGAACTCACCGAAATGACCGGCCACCTGGTGCACGCCCGGGAAGACGAGCGCGCGCTCCTCGCGCGCGAACTGCACGACGAGATGGGCGGTCTGCTGACCGCAATCAAACTCGATTTCGCTCGCCTTCGCCGCTTGCCCGATGTGCCGCAGAAGGCGGTGGAGCGCATGCAGGCGATCGAGTCGCGGCTCAACGAGGGCATCGCGCTCAAGCGCCGCATCATCGAACACCTGCGCCCGTCTTCCTTGGACCAGCTCGGTCTGGTGAGCGCGCTGGAAATCCTGTGCAACGACATGGCAGAGGTGCTGGGTGTGCCGGTGCGTGCCGACCTGGAGGATGTGTCTGTGGGCAAAGACGCCGAGCTCACACTTTACCGAACCGCTCAAGAAGCACTCACCAACATCGGTAAATACGCGCACTGCCGCGAGGTGGAGGTGTCGATGCGCCAACGCGGTGCCGAGGTGCAGCTGACGGTGCGCGACGATGGGCGTGGCTTCGAGCCCACCCAGGTGCCTCACGGCCACCATGGCCTGTTGGGTATGCGGGTGCGGTTGGAGCTGCACCGTGGCCAGTTGAAGGTGCAGAGCACGCTGGGGCAAGGCACCACACTCACCGCCGAGCTTCCGGTGGTGCCAGCACCCGCCTGAAGCGCCCTCCCGGGTGCGCACGGGCTCACGGTATACAGTGCGGCGCATGTCCGACGCACTGCCGCCCCTGATCCAGTCCCTGCTGTCGCCCAGCCGCTATCCGCACCCGGTCGATGCGGTGGCGCTACTGGAAACCCACGGCGCCTGGGTGCTGCTCGCGGGCGACTGGGCTTACAAAATCAAGAAGCCGGTGCACTTCCCCTTCATGGACTTCAGCACGCTGGCGCGGCGCCATGCCGCCTGCGAAACCGAGCTGCGCGTCAATCGACGTTTTGCCCGCCAAGACCCCACCACCCAGCTCTACCACAACGTCTTGTCGCTGCTGGGCAGCGCGCAAGAGCCACGCTGGGGATCGCCAGGCGAGGACGGCGAAGCGATCGAGTTTGCGGTGCAGATGTGCCGCTTTGATGCGGCGGGCCAGCTCGATCGCCTGTGCGCGCGGGGTGCCTTGACAGCCAAACACCTCGAAGACCTCGCACAAGACCTCGGCGCGTTCCAGGCCAGTGCCCTGGTCGCGCCTGCCGACAGCCCCTGGGGCGAACCCGCCGGGGTGATCGAATTCGCCCGCGACAACTTCGATACGTTGCGCGAGCACCTGACGCAGGCCGAAGACACCCAAGCCCTCCACACCCTGGCCCGCTGGACCGAGACGCGCTTTGCTGAAATCGAACCCCTGCTGGCCGAGCGCCGGCGCAGCGGCTGCGTGCGCGAAGGCCATGGCGATCTGCACCTGGCCAACCTGGTGCTGATCGGCGAGGTGGTGCTGCCGTTCGACGCGATCGAGTTCAACGACGCGCTGCGCTGGATCGACACCGCCAGCGACATCGCCTTTCTCTGGATGGACCTGCTGCACCAACGCCAGCCCGGCCTGGCCAACCGCTTCCTGAGCGCCTGGCTCGACGCCAGTGGCGACACCACCGCGCCCGAGGTGCTGCCGTTTTTTGCCGCCTACCGCTCGCTGGTGCGCGCCAAGGTGGCGGTGATTCGCAGCGCACAGCTGGGGGCGGACGTCGCTGCTGCGCAGGCCGAGGCGCGCGCCTACCTGGCGCTGGCGCTGACCATCGCCGAGCCCCCAGCGCCGCAACTCGTCATCACCCACGGCCTCTCGGGCAGCGGCAAAACCTGGGCGTCTGGTCGCTGGCTGCTGGCCGAGACCAGCGGGCGCACCCTTCGCCTGCGCTCAGACGTGGAGCGCAAGCGCCTGCACGGCCTGAGCGCGCTGGCCGCCAGCGGTTCGGGCTTGAACACCGGCCTCTACGCCCCGCAGGCGCATGGCGACACCTATGCCAGCCTGCTCGCGCGCGCAAGCAGGCTGCTGAGCCAGGGATGGAGCGTGCTGGTGGACGCGGCGTTTTTGCGCCAGCACGAGCGCCAGGCCTTCGCCAACCTGGCCGCTGACCAGGCCGCTGCGTTCCACATCCTCGCACCTGAGGCGCCGGTGGCCGTGCTGCGCGAGCGAATTGCCGCGCGTCAGGCGTGCAGCAACGATGCGTCGGAAGCCACCCTGGACGTGCTGGCGCAGCAACTGGGGTGGGTCGAGCCACTGAGCGATGCCGAGCGCTCGCAACGCTTGCCAACACCAAGCTGACAGCGCACGCAAGATATTTCACAAGCGGTGAGCGGGGTTTCACAAGCCAGAGTCGGCGCGGCTGGCTACCATGCGTGCACACCACAAAACCTCGGAGACTTATCCCCATGCCCGTGATCACCACCATCGAAGACCTGCGCGTTCTGGCCAAAAAGCGCGTGCCGCGCATGTTCTACGACTACGCCGATTCGGGCTCATGGACCGAGAGCACCTACCGCGCCAACAGCGAAGATTTCCAGCGCATCAAGCTGCGCCAGCGCGTGGCGGTCAACATGGAAAACCGCAGCACCGCCACCACCATGGTGGGGCAAGCGGTGAAGATGCCGGTGTGCATCGCGCCGGTCGGTCTGACCGGCATGCAGAGCGCCGACGGCGAGATCAAGGCGGCCAAGGCGGCGCAGGCCTTCGGCATCCCGTTCACGCTCTCCACCATGAGCATCTGCTCCATCGAGGACATCGCGGAACACACCACTGCGCCGTTCTGGTTTCAGCTCTACATGATGCGCGACCGAGAAGCCATGGCGCGCATGATCGAGCGCTGCAAGGTGGCCAAGTGCAGCGCACTCGTGCTCACACTGGACCTACAGGTGATTGGCCAGCGCCACAAGGATCTGAAGAACAAGATGCGCGCGTCGGTCATTCCGACGCTGGGCAACATCGTCAACATCGCCACCAAGCCGCGCTGGGTGCTGGGCATGATGGGCACGCGCCGCCACACCTTTCGCAACCTGGTCGGCCACGTCAAAGGCGTGAGTGACATGAGCTCGCTGGCCTCCTGGACCAACGAGCAGTTCGATCCCACCCTGTCGTGGGAAGACGTGGCCTGGGTCAAAAAGCAGTGGGGCAGCAAGTTTATCTTGAAGGGCATCATGGATGTGGAAGACGCCAGGCTCGCGGTGGCCAGCGGCGCCGACGCCATCGTGGTGAGCAACCACGGCGGTCGCCAGCTCGACGGCGCGCCGAGCAGCATCGACGCGCTGCCCGCCATCGTGGCCGCCGTGGGCGACCAGATCGAGGTCTGGATGGACGGCGGCATTCGCAGCGGACAAGACGTGCTCAAGGCCTGGGCGCTGGGCGCTCGCGGCACCATGATCGGCCGCGCCATGGTCTACGGCCTGGGTGCGATGGGCGAAGAAGGCGTGACGCGCGCGCTGCAAATCATCCACAAGGAGCTGGACGTGACCATGGCGTTCTGCGGCCACACCGACATCCACACGGTCGACAAAGGCATACTCCTGCCCGGTACCTTCCCGACCTGAGCGCCTCATGACCGACACCACCGCCACCGAAAGCAACAGCGGCGCATCCACCCCGGCCTCGCGCCGAGTCAGCCCTTGGTGGCGTGTGCTGGCTGCCTTGCTGCTGGTGATGGTGCTGCTCGGCTGGGCCACCAGCACCAGCATGGTCGAGCAGCTCAAGGCCCAGCTGGGCCAACAGCAAGCGCGGCTGGCGCAGGTGCCGCAGGTGCGCGAGATCGCGGTGCTGCTCGACCAGCAGCAGCTGCCGGCCATGCTCATCACCCACGATCCACAACAGGGCACGCTGCTGCTACAGCGCCTGAGCGAGGTGCGCGAAGGCCGGCAAGACAGCATGCAGCTCTGGGCCTTGGGCGGCGACGCCAAGCCGCGCTCGCTGGGCGTGATTCAGAGCAAATACAAAACCCTGCAAATGCCGATCACCGAGGCAGCACTGCAAGACGTGACCCAGCTCGCGATCAGCGTGGAAAACAAGGATGGCGTGGCCGAGCCAGTTGGCCCCAGCCTGCCGTATTTGTTCCAGGGCTGGCTGGTGAAGAAATCGATTTAGCCGTTTTCTCAGGCGGCGGACACGCGCTCCGGGAAGCCGCGTGCGGGTGAGCAGCATCCCGTGCGCTGTTGCACCACGGGCATCGGTTGCTGCTGTGCGACGCATGGCTGGGGCAGGAACCGGTCGGATTCCTGCTTGACCACGGCATAGCATTCGCAACTGAGTTGCTCCAGTGCCTGGTGGTTCAGCACCGTGATGCGTCCCCTACAGTAACGAACATAGCCCGCCTCGTGCAGCTTCGCTGCGGCCTGTGTCACGCTCTCTCGGCGCACGCCCAGCAAGCGGGCGATCTGCTCTTGCGTGATCATCAATTCGTTGGTGGGCAAGTTGTCCAGCCGCTGCAGCAGAAAACGGCAAAGCTGTTGCTCCACCACATGGTGGCGGTTGCACACCGCCGACTGCGCCGTCTGCGTGATCAGGATTTGTATGCCGTTCAACAGCAAATGCCGAATCGGCCCAGGACGCTCGAAATCATCTTGAATCGCCTGCGCAGGGATCCTGAATCCCCAGCCGGCACCCTGCACTTCGGCTCGGCTCGGCATGGACGTACTGCCCAGCACCAAAGAAACACCCACCACACCATGGTTGCCGACGAGAGCGAACTCGCTGGAGGCGCCACTGTTCAGGATGTACTGCAACGAGACCACGGTGTTGCTGGGGAAGTAGAGGTGGCTCTGCGTCTCACCCGATTCGTACAGCGACTGACCGGCCCTCCATTCCACGTTTTCAGGGCAGGTCGCGCTGTCGCAGCCGGCATCGATCAAGGCGGCCAGCAAGAAGTTGCTTCTGGGGTCGGCGGGACTGAACATGTCTGAGCTCTCTGGTTGAACCTGCAGCCGCGCTGCTCAGGTGTCGGTTTCGGAAAGCGCACGGACTGAGAGACGCACACCAACTTGAATACCCACAATGATAGAAATGTTTTGCGCAGGCTGAAAGCTATTGGCGCTTATACTAATTATTTAGTACTTATTAAAACAGAAAAACCCAGAAAAATTCTATTTTTCCTAGTAAAAAATTTGTATCCGGCTGAAATCAAAGAGCGTGGCTCACTCCTGAAAGACCCATCCTGCCGCTCGATTCGCCATCGCACGCCAACCCGGGTGACATCTGCTTTGAGGCTCGCACGTGCTGGCGCAAAGTGCCGCGCTATGCTCGTTCGGTGACCGCGCCCGCTGCCCTTTCCCGCCGCATCGCCCACCTCGACATGGATGCATTTTTTGCATCCGTCGAGTTGCTGCGCTACCCCCAACTCAAGGGCCTGCCCGTGGTGATCGGCGGCGGGCGGCGCCAAGCAGACGATTTGCTTGCGCAACTGCGCGAGACCTACCCCGATCAGGACTGGAGCGGCGCCACGCTGGACCGCATCCCGGTGGACTTTTTCCCGCGTTTGGCGGGCTACACCGGGCGGGGCGTGGCGACCACCGCCACCTACGCGGCGCGCCAGTTCGGCGTGGGCTCGGCGATGGGGCTGATGAAGGCCGCCAAGCTCTGCCCGCAGGCGATCCTGCTGCCGGTGGACTTTGACGAGGTGCGCCGCATCTCGCGCCTGTTTAAGAGCACCATCACCGAGATTGCGCCGGTGATGGAAGACCGAGGCATTGATGAGGTGTACATCGATTTCACCGAGGTGCCCGGCGGCCAGCGTGAGGGCGGGCGTGTGCTGGCGCGGTTGATTCAGAGATGCATCTTCAACGCCACCGGCATCACCTGCTCAATCGGTGTGGCGCCCAACAAGCTGATCGCCAAGATGGCGAGCGAATTCAACAAGCCCAACGGCATCAGCGTCGTCGGCATGAACGACCTGCAAACCCTGATCTGGCCGCTGTCCTGCCGCAAGGTCAATGGCATCGGTCCCAAGGCCGACGAAAAACTGAAGCAGCACGGCATTCACACGGTGGGCGAGCTCGCGCTGCGCGAGCGCGGTTGGCTGATGGACACCTTTGGCAAAAGCACCGGCGCCTGGTTGCACGAGATGAGCTGGGGCCGCGACGACCGGCCGGTGGTCACCGAGAGCGAGCCGGTCAGCATGAGCCGCGAAACCACCTTCGAGCGCGACCTGCACGCGGTGCGCGACCGCGCCGAGCTCGGCGCCATCTTCACCCGTTTGTGCGAACAGGTGGCGGCCGACCTGCAGCGCAAGGGTTACGCGGGCAAGACGATCGGCATCAAGCTGCGCTATGACAACTTCCAGAGCGTCACGCGCGACACCACCATGGCGCAGTTCACAGCAGATGCAAAAACCATTCGCCGCCAGGCCGGCCTGTGCCTGAAGCGGGTGGACCTCACCCAGCGGATTCGCTTGCTCGGCGTGCGCGTGGGCAAGCTGATCGCAGCCGACGCGCTGAGCGATTTATCCGCTCGGGGCGCAGCGTCTGCTGGCGAACCAGCGGCGCTGAGCCAGAGTCTGTTTTGAATGCAGACCCAACTGAGCGTGCTCGGTGGCGCTCGCCCTCTTGAGCGAGGAACGGCCGATCAGACGCCGTGGGACAGTCGGAAGGTCTTGACCACTTCGGTCAGGCGCCCGGCCTGCTGCTCCAGGCTCGCCGCAGCAGCAGCGCTTTGCTCCACCAGAGCGGCGTTTTGCTGGGTGCTTTGATCGAGCGACGTCACCGACGCACTGACGTGGCCGATGCCCTCGGTCTGCTCAACGGTTGAGGCGCTGATCTCGTTGATGAGGTCGGAGACACGGCGCACCTGGGTCACGATGTCCTCCATGGCAACACCGGCGTCGCTCACCAAGCGCGAACCCGCTTCCACCTTATCCACGCTGGCACCGATCAGCGCCTTGATCTCTTTCGCAGCTTGGGCGCTGCGCTGGGCCAGGCTGCGCACCTCGGACGCCACCACCGCGAATCCCCGGCCCTGCTCGCCCGCGCGCGCCGCTTCTACGGCGGCGTTCAGCGCCAGGATGTTGGTTTGAAACGCGATGCCGTCGATCACGCCGATGATGTCGCCAATCTTGCGCGAGCTCGACGAGATGTCGTCCATGGTCGCGACCACCTGCCCAACGATCGTGCCACCCTTCACCGCCGCACCACTCGCGCCGCCGGCCAGTTGGGCCGCCTGGCGCGCGGTATCGGCATTGCCCTGCACGGTTTGGTTCATCTGGGCCATCGAACTGGCGGTTTGCTGCAAGCTGGCCGCTTGCCGCTCGGTGCGCTGCGACAGGTCGGCATTGCCGCTGGCAATTTCGGCCGAGCCAGTGGCAATCGAGTCGGAAGCGTTGCGCACCTGCCCAACGATGTGCGCCAGGCTGGCCTGCATGGCGCCCAGAGAAGCCAGCACACTGCCGGCGGGCGCGGCGCTGGCGCCAGCCACCGGGCTCAGGTCGCCCTCAGACACCCGCTGCGCCACCTGCCCCAAAGCGGCTGGCTCACCACCGAGCTGCTGCACCACGCTTCGCGCCAGTGTCCAGGCCAGGGCCACACCGCACACAAGCGCTGCTGCCAGGGCGATCAACATCACCGTCAGGAAGCCACTGGCGTGCCCAACGGCGACCGCGTTCAACGCCTGAATACGGGACTCTTCGAAATCGATCAGGCGGTTGATGGCCGCCAGCCAGGCCACGTACTGCGGCTTGGCTTCGCTCCACAGCTGGTTCTGGGCGCCAGAGGTGTCGCCCGCTTCCACCTTGGCGATGACCGCCTTGGTGGTTGCCACCGTGCGGGCTTCAATGTCCTGAATCGCGCGGTAGAGCGGCCCCAGTTCCGCTGCATCGGCCGACTTTTGCAACAGCGCCTCCAGCGGGCCTGCCGATTTCGCATAGAACCGGGCCAGCTCTTCGATGGCGGCCACCTCCCGGGCGCGGTCGGCGCTGGACGCGCTGAGCACCACATCGCGCGTGGCGATGGCGCGGTCGTGCGCCGAGCCTCGGAAATTGATCGCGTAGCGCTGCACCGCGGCGTGTTCTGAGCTGTTGGCCTCCAGCGCAGCGTTGATCGCCTGCACTTTGACGATGGCCATCAGCGACACCGCTGTGAGGATGGCAAGGATCAGGCCAAAACCCAGGTACAGCCGCTTGCCGATCGTCATGGAACTGAAAAAGGACATATAAAAATCCCGATAAAAATGGAATGGGTTGGGGCACACAAGACGGCGACCGCCCGGGTAACTTCAAAGACCTTGGCTGCTTTTTTACATGTGCGCATTAAGACTTCGACCATAGTTTTCGAAACTTGATGCATTGCGTCGATAGCCACAAACAATGGACGCGAACGGGACAGCGCCTGTTCTCCTGCAATCGACACAATCTCGACACCTTGCAACTCTGAACTGTGCCGCCAGCGCAGGCCCGCCATGACCCAAAAACCGACCTGTTTCAGCCTCAGTTGCACCGACCACATCGCCCACCTGGTGCTGAACCGCCCCGAGGCGATGAACACCATGCACCCGGCCTTCTGGCGCGAGCTCGACGAGATCCTGAGCCAACTCCACCGCGAGGGCACGGCGCGCGCGCTGGTGATCAGCAGCACCGGCAAACACTTCAGTGCCGGCATGGCGCTGGAAACTTTTACCGGCGCGATCTCCATAGACGATCAAAGCCCCGAGGGCCGCGCTGCGGTGTTCGACCTGCTGACCGACATGCAGACCACTTTCAGCAAGATCGAGGCGCTGCGCATCCCGGTGATCTGCGCCATTCAGGGCGGCTGCATCGGCGGGGCGGTGGACATGGTCACCGCCGCCTGCATCCGCTACGCCAGCGCCGACGCGTTTTTCTGCATCCAGGAAATCAACATCGGCATGGTGGCCGACGTGGGTACGCTGCAGCGCCTGCCCAAGCTAATCCCGTTCGCGGTGGTCAAGGAGCTGGCCTACACCGGCCGTCGCCTGCCTGCAGCCAAGGCGCTGGCTTATGGCCTCGTGAATGAGGTGTTCGACACCGCCGAGGCCACGCTGGCTGCGGCGATGCAGTGCGCCCAAGAAATCGCGAGCAAGCCGCCTGTAGCGATCTGGGGCACCAAACAGGCCATCACCTTCGCGCGCGACCATTCGGTAGAAGACAGCCTGCGCCAGATGGGCTGGTTGCAGGGCGCGATCTGGAGCAACGCGCATGTGCGCGAGTCGATGCTGGCGATGAAAGACAAGCGCGCGGGCGAGTTCCCCGCGCTCGCGCCGCTGCACGCCTTCAAGGAACTGGGCGCCGACTGATTTCCGCTCAGGGCAGCAGCGAAGCGCTGATTTCGGCGAAATTGTGGGCGTGTTCGATCACGTCGATCGGGTGGCCGAGCTGGCGCTCGATCTGCGTCTGGGAGATCACACCGCGCAACACCGGGGTCTGGCCGTCTTGCCCGTGATCGACCACCAGCATGTGGCGCCGCCCGAGGTGGCGAATGGTCGCGACCACTTTGGCCACGGTGGCATGGCGCAAATACTCCATGCCCACCGCATCCAAAGTGGCCAACGGCGACATCACATCCGTCACCACCAGATCGTCGTAGCGCACACCCCGACGCGCAATCACCTGCATGGGCCGCTCGCCATCCAGATCGGTGGTGGTGATCAGCCCGTCGACACAGGGCATGTCGCTCACCACAAACAGCAGACGCACACCCTGGTGAATCATGTGCTCGCGCGCCATCAGCAGCGTCTCATCGGGGCGCACGGTGGCTGCGCGCACCAGCTCCAGATCGGTCATGACCGACAGCGCGGGCGAATCCAGCGTGACCCGCTGGGCGGCGGACAGCTTGGATTGGGCAAAACGGGTGGAGCCAGCGAAGTGAAACGAGGGAAGCAGGTGGGGATTCATGGGTTGCCTCAGGTCGGAAAGATAAGAAAAATAGTGGACGCCCCAATACTTAAGGCATCCTGAATACCGCCTTCAGCGCAGTGCCAGAATCGGCGCATGAAGACCTTTCACAACCCCCACCATACCCGCCACGCCGGCCAACAGGAAATGTTTCGCGGCCGCCTGGTCGATTGCCACGAGGTGCCCGCGCGGCTGGACTTTGTGCTGACCGAGCTGCAACGCCGACCCTTGGGCACAGTCGAAGTGCCGACCGTTGATGACGCCACGCTGGACGCCACGCTGCGCCGCGTGCACAGCATTCGCTACCTGGATTTCCTGCAAAGCGCCTGGGACGAGTGGGTCGCGCTCGACCCGTCCAACGCTGGGCGCGACGCCCTGCCCTCGGTCTGGCCGCTGCCCAGCCGCCACGGCTTTCGCACCGATGTGCTGCCCGAGAACTTCGCGGCGCGGCTGGGCGCTTTCGCGTTCGATTCGGGTTGCCCGCTCACCGCTGGCACCTGGGTGGCGGCGCGCGCTGGCGCGGCTTGCGCGCTGGCGGCTGCGCAGGCGCTGATCAGCGGAGAGCGCAGCGCCTTTGCGCTCACCCGCCCACCCGGCCACCACGCTGGGCCCGACTACTTGGGTGGCTACTGCTTTCTGAACAACGCGGCGGTGGCGGCCCAGGCGCTGCGCGACGCGGGCAAACAGCGGGTGGCGGTGATCGACGTGGACTACCACCACGGCAACGGCACGCAAACCATCTTCTACGAACGCGCCGACGTGCTCACCGTCTCGATCCACGGCGACCCGCGCACCGAGTACCCGTTTTTCCTTGGCCATGCCGACGAGCGCGGGGCCGGGGCTGGCGCTGGCTTCAACCTCAATCTGCCCCTGCCACGCGGCACCGGCTTTGCGGCCTGGCGCCGCGCGCTCGACACCGCCTTGCAGGTGGTGGACAACTTCGGCGCCGACGCGCTGGTGGTGCCCATGGGCCTGGACACTTTCGCGGGCGACCCCATCTCGGGCTTCACCTTGCAGAGCGGGGACTACCTGGCCGTGGGCGCGGCGCTGGCCAGTGCCGGCCTGCCCACGGTGTTCACCTTCGAAGGCGGCTACGCGGTGAATGCGGTGGGCGTGAACGCGGTCAACCTGCTGGAAGGGTTTGCGCACGCCGCAGCCTGAGGGCGCCTCAATACCAGCCGACGAACCGGGGCAGCAGCGCCAGTGAGAAAGCCACCAGCGCCCAAGACAGGCCGCGCACCACACGGGTTTGGTACCAAGGCGCCGACAGCATGGGCTGGCAAACCAGCACCCACAGCAGCAACACCAGCAACTGCGCCGCCTCGATGCCCAGGTTGAAGCCCAGCAGCGCCCACGGCAACAGCGACAACGGCGCGTTGGCATCGAGCAGCAAGCCGGCAAAGCCCATGCCGTGCACCAGACCAAACAGGCCAGCCAGCACCTCGGTGCGCAGCCAGCGCACCGGGTAGA
Source organism: Hydrogenophaga sp. (assembly GCA_047636095.1). Taxonomy (GTDB): domain Bacteria; phylum Pseudomonadota; class Gammaproteobacteria; order Burkholderiales; family Burkholderiaceae_C; genus Hydrogenophaga. The sequence continues at coordinate 11,913 of JBLIJY010000022.1, forward strand.
TGTTGAGCAAGGCCGAAACCCCGATCGAGACCACGATGGCAGGCTCCACCCAGTCGCTGCTCACCTGCAGCCAGCCCCAGGCCACCAAACCCAGCGTGACCGAATGGCCCACAGTGAAGGCGGTGACGGTGGCGAGCATGCGCCCCCAGTCCGACGGCCGCCCACTGCTCCCCACCGGGCGCACGTGAACACCGGCGAGCGGGTGTCGCCGCGGCAGTTTCAGTGGAAGGCAAAGCGGCAACACCAATGCCAGCAAGAACGCCATGTGGTCGTAGCCCTCCAGCATGTGCAGCGCGCCGGTTTCCAGGTAATTCAACACCGTAGCGCCTGGGCTTTGCGCCACCGGATCGGCCTGTGCGCTGCCCTGTGCGCTGCCCTGCGAGCTGCCAATCGCCAGCGGATCACCGGGCGCCAGCGTGGCGAGCAGCGGCTGGCCACGCCATTCGCCCGAGACCAGCAAGCGGTGGCTGCGGTCGACCTCGGCCATCAGCTGGTAGACCAGACCCAACGCAGGCGTGTCGCAAGCCAGCGTGGTGCGGGCGATCCAATAGACGCCATCGCTGCGGCGCTCCAGACCGTCGGCGCGCCACGTCGCAGCGCAGTCGCCAGCCGCTTCGCCAGCGGAGCGCCACCGCATGGCCTGCGCCAGGTATTCGCTGACGGCGGGTGCGGCCGCGCGCACTTCGCCCCAGGTGACCTCGGCGTCTTGGTTGGTGTCGATGGGCAACACCACGTCGAGGTCTTTCAGCGCGATGGACAACCGCAGCTCGGCCCGGCCATCGGGCTGGGTGGCCACGGTGAGGTAAGCGTCACTGCCCTTGTGGGCCTGCACGGCCAGGGGAAACGACAGGCCGGTGACGATCAACAGGCATGCCAGCCCGTGCGACGGCCAAGCGTGGCGGGTCAGAGATTCAGCGCGCATGGGTCCACTCCTTGGGCAGGCGCGCATCGGTCAGGCCGATCTGGTCGATTTGGGCACGCCAACGGGTGAAAGCTGAGCGGTCACCGGCGCGCTGGGCGCTTTCCAGCGCCAGCCACCAGTCGATCGGTTCTTGTTGCAGGGTCAGGTTGCGCGCTGCCCAGCGCTGGGCCAAGGCAGGGTCGTCCTGCAACCAGAGCGCGGCCAGGGCGACCTCGCGGGCATGCGGCGTCAGGTTTTCGCCGCGCCGCTCCAGCGCCTGCTGGCGTGCCTGCATATCGCTGAGCAGGGTTTGCCAGTCTGGCTGGTTCAGCAAGCGCTGCGCCTGGGCACGGCGCAGCAACACCGCATCGGTGTCGGGCGAGGCGGCCAGGGTGCTCAGGGCTTCGCGTGGGTTGCGCTGGCGCAGCAGCAGGTCGGCCTGGGCCAGTGCGGTGTAGAGGTCGGCTTGCAGGGCCAGGCTTTGCTGGTAGCGCGTGAGGGCATCGTTTGGTCGGCCCTGG
>JBLIJY010000023.1:0-13177 GCA_047636095.1 Hydrogenophaga sp.
AGGTCAGGGCGTGAACCAAGAAACGCTGGCGTTGGCCCAGACCCGGGGATATTTCACTGGCGGTACGGTGCACATCATCATCAACAACCAGATTGGTTTCACCACCTCCGATCCGCGCGATCTGCGCTCCACCCTTTACTGCACCGATATCGTCAAAGGTGTCGAGTCGCCGGTGCTGCACGTGAACGGTGACGATCCCGAGGCGGTGGTGCTGTGTGCCCAACTCGCGTTGGAGTACCGCATGACCTTCCGCAAAGACGTGGTGGTTGACATCGTGTGCTTCCGCAAGCTGGGCCACAACGAACAAGACACGCCCAGCATCACGCAGCCGCTGATGTACAAGAAGATCGCGAAGCACCCTGGTACGCGCCAGTTGTATGCCGATCGCCTCGCCGCTCAAGGGCTGGGCGACACGCTGGGCGACGATATGTTCAAGGCCTACAGGGCCGCGTTGGATGCGGGCCGCCACACGGTCGACCCTGTGCTGACCAACTTCAAGAGCAAGTACGCGGTCGACTGGTCGCCCTTCCTGGGCAAGAAGTGGACCGATACGGCCGACACGGCCATCCCCGCAGCGGAATGGAAGCGCTTGTCTGAGAGCCTGACCACCATTCCGGACACCATCACGCCGCACCAGCTGGTCAAGAAGGTGTATGCCGATCGTGCAGCGATGGGGCGTGGTGAGATTCCAGTGGACTGGGGCATGGGCGAACACATGGCGTTTGCTTCGCTGGTGGCCAGCGGTTTCCCGATTCGCGTCTCAGGTGAAGATTCGGGCCGAGGCACCTTCTCGCACCGCCATGCGGTGATTCACGACCAGAACCGCGAGCGCTACAACGAGGGCAGCTTTGTTCCCCTGGAGAATGTGGTCGAAAATCAGGCCCCGTTCGAAATCATCGATTCCATTTTGTCGGAAGAGGCGGTGCTGGCGTTTGAATATGGCTACGCGTCCAACGACCCCAACACGCTGGTGATTTGGGAGGCCCAGTTCGGTGATTTCGCCAACGGCGCCCAGGTGGTTATTGACCAGTTCATCGCCTCGGGTGAGGTCAAATGGGGTCGCGTCAACGGCATCACGCTCATGCTGCCACATGGTTACGAAGGCCAAGGCCCCGAGCACAGCTCGGCGCGCCTGGAGCGCTTCATGCAGTTGGCGGCCGACACCAACATGCAGATCGTGCAGCCCACCACGGCTAGTCAGATCTTTCATGTGCTGCGCCGTCAGATGATCCGCAACCTGCGCAAGCCGTTGATCATCTTGACGCCCAAGAGCCTGCTGCGCAACAAAGATGCCACCTCCCCGCTGTCGGAGTTCACCAAGGGGCACTTCCAGACCGTGATCCCCGAGCAAAACGTCGAGGTGGTGAAAAAAGCCGATAAGGTCAAACGCATTATTTGCTGCTCGGGCAAGGTGTATTACGACCTGGTGAAAAAGCGCGAAGAAACCGAACGCGATGACGTTGTTGTTGTTCGGGTTGAGCAGCTCTATCCGTTTCCGCACAAGGTGTTTGGTAACGAGGTGCGCAAATACCCGAACGCTACCGACCTCGTGTGGTGCCAGGATGAGCCGCAAAACCAGGGCGCTTGGTTCTTTGTGCAGCACTACATCCACGAGAACATGCTCGAAGGCCAGAAGCTCGGCTATGCCGGCCGCGCGGCCTCCGCGTCGCCTGCGGTGGGGTACGCCCACCTGCACCAAGAGCAGCAAAAGACCCTGCTCGAAGCGGCGTTCAGCAAGCTCAAGGGCTTCATCCTCACCAAGTGACAGACCACTTCGCTGCATCGATGACGGATGGCGTGCGCCAAGCTTCAATCGATGCGCAGCGAACTGGCGTCACACACAAATCAAGAACACAGGTAGAAATGCAATGGCCATCGTAGAAGTCAAAGTCCCGCAGCTCTCTGAATCCGTGGCCGAAGCCACGCTGCTGCAGTGGAAGAAAAAAGTGGGCGAGGCGGTCTCGGTCGACGAGATCCTGATCGACATCGAAACCGACAAGGTGGTGATGGAGGTGCCTGCGCCGTCGGCGGGTGTGCTGATCGAGTTGCTCCAGGGCGATGGCGCCACCGTGGCAGCCGAGCAGGTGATTGCCCGCATCGATACCGATGCCGCTGCTGGCGCGAGCCCGGCCCCAGCGGCCGCACCCGCTGGCATCGCCGCTCCGGTCACCGCGCCACCGCCAGCCGCTCCGGCCGCAGTCGCCGGCACCAAGGCTGGTATGGCCATGCCGGCCGCTGCCAAGCTGATGGCCGACAACAAGCTTGCCGCTGGTTCGGTCGCAGGTACTGGCAAAGATGGTCGTGTGACCAAGGGCGATGTCTTGTCTGCAGTGGCTGGCAAGCCCAGCACACCTGCTGTGGCTGCGCCGGTTGCGATCCCCACAGGTGCGCCGGCCAAGGCATTGCAACAGGTGGCCATGGTGGCGCCCGACCTGGGCGACCGTCCGGAAGAGCGCGTGCCCATGACGCGCCTGCGCGCTCGTGTCGCTGAGCGACTGCTGCAGTCGCAGTCCACCAACGCCATCCTGACCACTTTCAACGAGGTCAACATGGCGCCCCTCATGGAGATGCGCAAGCGGTTCCAGGAAAAGTTCGAAAAGGAGCATGGCGTCAAGCTGGGCTTCATGAGCTTCTTCGTCAAGGCGGCGGTGCATGCGCTGAAGAAATTCCCGGTGATCAACGCCAGCGTGGACGGCGGCGACATCGTCTATCACGGCTACTTTGACATTGGCATTGCGGTGGGTTCCCCGCGTGGCCTGGTGGTGCCCATCCTGCGCAACGCCGACCAGATGAGTTTTGCCGACATCGAGAAGAAGATTGCCGAGTTTGGCCAGAAGGCCAAAGACGGCAAGATTGCTCTGGATGACATCACCGGCGGTACCTTCTCCATCTCCAATGGCGGTACCTTCGGCTCCATGCTGTCCACGCCCATCATCAACCCGCCGCAATCGGCCATCTTGGGGGTGCACGCTACCAAAGACCGCGCGGTGGTGGAAAACGGCCAGATTGTGATCCGGCCGATGAACTACTTGGCGATGTCGTACGACCACCGCATCATCGACGGGCGCGAAGCCGTGCTGGGGCTGGTGGCGATGAAGGAGGCGCTGGAAGATCCATCGCGCCTGCTGTTCGACATCTGACCACCCAGGCTGCTGATGATCGCGCTGGTGTTTGCCAGCGGTTTGGGTGTGACGATCTGCGCTCTGCTGTGGATTTTTGTGCCAGCTCAGTGAGCTTGGCACCTAACTGAGAATTTGAACATGTCCCAATCTTTTGACGTCATCGTGATCGGTGGTGGTCCCGGTGGTTACATCGCGGCCATCCGCGCAGCGCAGCTGGGTTTCCAGGTGGCTTGCGTTGACGAATGGAAAAACGACAAAGGTGGCCCAGCCCTGGGTGGCACTTGCACCAACGTGGGCTGCATCCCTTCCAAGGCGCTCTTGCAGTCGTCTGAACATTTCGATCAGGCCAACCACCACTTTGCCGACCACGGCATCCAGGTCAAAGACGTGAAGATCGATGTGGCCAAGATGCTGGGCCGCAAGGCCACGGTGGTCAAACAGAACAACGATGGCATCCTGTACCTGTTCAAGAAGAACAAGGTCACGTTCTTCCACGGGCGCGGCTCGTTTGTGAAAGCAGTTGAGGCGGGCTACGAGATACAGGTCAGCGGGGCCAAAGAAGAGACCATCACGTCGCGCCAGGTGATCGTCGCCACCGGATCGAGTGCCCGTTCCTTGCCCGGTGCGCCATTCGATGAGGAAATGATCCTCTCCAACGACGGCGCCCTGCGCCTGGGCGCGGTACCCAAGAAGCTGGTCGTGATCGGTTCGGGTGTGATCGGGCTGGAGATGGGCTCGGTCTGGCGCCGTCTGGGTGCCGATGTCACCATTTTGGAAGGTCTGCCCACCTTCCTGGGCTTGGTTGACGAGCAGATCGCCAAGGAAGCCAAGAAGGCGTTTGACAAGCAGGGTCTGAAGATCGAGCTGGGCGTGAAGGTTGGCGATATCAAGGTGACCAAGAAAGGCGTGAGTGTGGCTTACACCAGCGCCAAGGGCGAAGCGCAGAAACTCGATGCGGACAAGCTGATCGTGTCCATTGGCCGCGTGCCCAACACCATGGGCCTGAACGCCGAAGCGGTGGGTCTGGCGCTCGACGAGCGCGGGGCCATCGTGGTCGATGAACAGTGCCGCACCAGCCTCAAAGGCGTGTGGGCAGTGGGCGATGTGGTGCGCGGCCCGATGCTGGCGCACAAGGCAGAAGAAGAGGGCGTGGCGGTGGCCGAGCGCATTGCGGGCCAGCACGGCCATGTGAACTTCAACACCGTGCCCTGGGTGATTTACACCAGCCCCGAAATCGCCTGGGTCGGTGAGAGCGAGCAGCAGCTGAAGGCGCGCGGCGCCGAGTACAAGGCCGGCACCTTCCCTTTCCTGGCCAACGGCCGCGCGCGGGCGCTGGGCGATACCACCGGCATGGTGAAGTTTCTGGCTGATGCCAAGACCGACGAGATTCTAGGCGTGCACATCGTGGGCCCCATGGCCTCCGAGCTGATCGCAGAGGCCGTGGTGGCGATGGAGTTCAAGGCCAGTGCTGAGGACATCGCCCGCATCTGCCATGCCCACCCATCGCTGTCTGAGGCGATGAAAGAAGCGGCGTTGGCGGTCGACAAACGAACGCTGAACTTCTGACGTAATCTGACCTACCCTCACGACCGCACTGGTGCACATCACCCCTTCGGAGTATTGCTTTTGTGACCTGCCCTGAGCTTGTCGAAGGCAGGTCCTGCGGGGTGTGCGCGAGGAAATACGAGTGCGATTGGGAGCGGTTCTAACTATGTCTGTTCGATCCACCTACGAAGCCGTGCTCCAAGAGCGTGGCTACACCACCGATCCCGCCCAGCAACGCGCGATTGCTGCACTGGAACGCTGCGCGCAGGAGTGGACCCATTACAAACATCGGCGCTCCAACGCGTTGAAGAAGGTGTTCGTCAATCCCCAGATTCCGCGCGGCGTTTACATGTACGGCGGGGTAGGGCGGGGCAAGAGCTTTTTGATGGACTGTTTTTACAACGCGGTCCCCATCCGGCGCAAAACGCGGCTGCATTTCCATGAGTTCATGCGTGAGGTCCACCGTGAGTTGCGTGAATTGCAGGGCACGCAAAACCCGCTGACCGCACTGGGCGCGCGCATGGCCAAGCGTTACAAGCTGATCTGCTTTGACGAGTTCCACGTGGCTGATGTGACCGATGCCATGATCCTGCATCGCCTGCTCGATGCCTTGTTCAAGGCTGGCGTGGGCTTTGTCACCACCTCCAACTTTCACCCCGATGGCCTGTACCCCGACGGCCTGCACCGCGATCGCATTCTCCCCGCCATCGAGTTGCTCAAGCAGCGTCTGGAGGTGATCAATGTGGACGACGGCACCGATTACCGCCAGCATTCCCTGGCGGTGGCCGACCTTTACCGCGTTCCGCTCGGATCAGAAGCGGATGCCGCGCTGGAGGCCACTTTCGAGCGGCTTGCCGAGACCGCCGATCAGGACCCGGTGCTGATGATCGAGGCTCGCCAGATTCGCGCCGTGCGCCGCGCAGGCGGCGTGATCTGGTTTGACTTTCGCACGTTGTGTGGTGGCCCACGTTCGCAAAATGATTACCTGGAGCTCGCCAGCCAGTTTCATACCGTGCTGCTGTCCAACGTGCCGCAGATGGCGGTGCGCCAAGCGTCTGAGGCGCGCCGATTCACCTGGCTGGTGGACGTGCTCTACGACCGCCGTGTGAATCTGGTGATTTCGGCCGCCGTGCCGCCGGAGCAGCTGTACACCGAGGGCCCGATGGCCCACGAATTCCCGCGCACGGTATCGCGTCTGGTCGAGATGCAGTCGGCCGAGTTCTTGGCGCTGGAGCGCCGCACGGTGGATACCGGGTTGACCTGAGCACAAGCGACCCGCGCAGCGGTGAAGTGTGGGGACAACGGACCAGCCGCCGGGCCGCCCCAAGGCAGGTCCAACCCCCTCAGCCCAGCGGTTCGAGCTTGACGATGGTGATCGACAGGTTGTCGCCCCCGCCCTTGGCGCGTGAGCGCGCTTTTTGGATCAGGAATTCGCAGGCCTCGCGTGGGGAAAGCATGGTGACGGTACTGGCCAGCTCTTCTGGGGTGAAGTAGTGCCAGACCCCATCGCTGCACGACATGAGAACGTCACCAGCGGTCAGCCTTGGCACCACGTGAATGTCCATGGGTGGGTCATTTTCCGTGCCCAAGCATCCCATCAAAACATTGGAGTGGGGGTGGTCCATGGCCTCTTCTTCGCTGATCTCGCCTTGGTTGACCAAGGTCTGTACGTAGGAGTGGTCTGTGGTGCGGAATGCAAGCTTGCCGTGGCGAAAGTGGTAGATCCGCGAATCCCCTGCGTGCACCCAGTGACTGTCACCACCAGGGTTGATGAGGAAAGCAGCAATGGTGCTGTGGGGCTCCTGCTCGGCCGACACGGCGGTGAGCTTGATCACCAGATGCGACTCTTCGACCATTTGGCGCAGAAAAGAGGTCGCGTCGTCGGTGTCGGGGTCGTAGCGTTCGAACAGCTGGCGCGCAGTGAGCATGACCTGATCGGATGCTTTGCGTCCGCCACTGCGCCCGCCCATCCCATCGGCCACTACCGCCATCAGACAGCCGGTGTGCCGCTGGTGCTGCAGCATGCAGACCTGATCTTGCTGGTAGTCGCGGTCGCCCCGGTGAATGCCGGTGGAAGCCTGGATGCGATAGCCTATGGACATGGCGGGGAACTGGCCGCACAGGCGGTCAAAAAGATGCTTGGAATATGGGCCAGTTCTGATGCACAAGCCGACATTGAGCGTGCGGCCTGTCGTCGCTTACCAGAGCTTCCACCAGGGGCCATCATCCTGTTTTAAGCCTTTGGTTGTGTAGTTGCTTTGCGGGTAGCTGGCCTGCATCACGCGCTGCGCGTCGTCGCGCAGTTGGGTCATGCCCAGCGCGTCATAGGAGCGGACGATGATGTGCAAGGCCTCCTCTAGGGCGGGAGCGTCCACGTAGCTGGTCAGCGCGGTCTGGGCCCGGTTGATGGCTGCCACGTAGGCGCCCCGGGTGTAGTAATAACGTGCCACGTTCACCTCAGATTTCGCCAGCGAATTGACGATGTAGGTGAGACGCGCACGGCTGTCGGGGGCGTAGCGCGAGTCTGGGAATCGTGCCACCAATTCTTTGAATGCCTCGAACGATTCTTTGGCGGCCTTTTGATCGCGTTCGGAGAGGTCTTGCTGCGCCAGTGAGCCAAACAGGCCAAGGTTGTCGTTGAACGAACTCAGGCCCTTTAGGTAGAGCGCGTAGTCGAGCGCGGGGCTGCTCGGGTGCAGCCGCATAAAGCGGTCGATGGCGGCGCGGGCCTGCGCGGGCTCGGCTGCTTTGTAGTGCGTGAAGGCCTTGTCGAGTTGGGCCTGCTGGGCCAGCGGTGTGCCGGCTGCTCGGCCTTCGAGCTTTTCGTAGAGCGTGATCGCCTTTTCGTAGTTGCCGGCCTCGCGCTCGTCACGTGCCTCGCTGTAGAGTTTGTTGGGGCTCCAGCCGACGGTGTTGTCCACCGGCGTGCTGCTGCAACCAAAGAGGGCGAGCGCTGCTGTCAGCACCATCCATGGGCCAGCCGATAATCTGTTGAAACGCATCAAGCACACACCTTTTGGAACGGAAACACCCCGCTTTGGCAACAGAAATTATATCGACCGGGGTCTCCGAAGACGACGAGTCCGCTGAGGAGAGTGCGCAAGCTTCAGAACGGCGCTTGTTCGCATTGCCTGCGCAGATGCACGGCTGGCGAGCCGACCGCGCCATTGCGCGTCTGATCCCCGAGTTTTCCCGCTCTTATTTGCAGCAACTGATGGCCGATGGTGCGGTTGAGCTGCGTGGCGAACCCTTGCGCAAACCGGCCAGCCGTTTGCAGGCTGGTGATCGGATCACGGTGGAATTGCGACCCACGCCGCAAGCCCAGGCCTTTGTGGCCCAGGCCATGTCTCTGGTGGTGGTGTTTGAGGATGCCGACCTGCTGGTGATCGACAAACCGGCCGGTTTGGTGGTGCACCCGGGTGCCGGGCACTGGAGTGGCACCTTGCTCAATGGCCTGCTGGCGCACCACGCGGGCGCGGCGCACTTGCCGCGTGCGGGCATCGTGCATCGGCTCGACAAGAATACCTCGGGCCTGATGCTGGTGGGCAAGAGCCGCCAGGCGGTGGAGGCGCTGGTGCGAGCCATCGCTGCGCGAGAAGTGCAGCGCGAATACCTTGCGCTGGCCCATGGCGCCTGGCGCGGCTCTGCGGTGCAGGAGGTGGATCAAACCATTGGCCGCGATGCCCACAACCGTCTGCGCATGGCGGTGCTGCGGCCCGATGCCACCAGCGGCAAAACCGCGCGCACCACCCTCACGCTGCTGGCCACCCAGGCCGAGGTGAGCCTGGTCCGCTGCAAACTGCACACCGGCCGCACACACCAGATCCGCGTCCACATGGCCTGGCTGGGCCACCCGCTGGTGGGTGACGGCCTGTATGGCGGCCGCCCACTCTGGGGCTTGGCGCGCCAGGCACTGCACGCGCAACGGCTGCGCCTGGCGCATCCGATCAGCGGCGCGCCGCTGGACTTCTCTCGGCCGCCACCCGCCGATTTTTTGTCAGCGCTGGACCAAAGTGGGCTCCCTTACAATCGGGCTCTTGTGGATTGACGCTCTCAGAGGCGCTACCACCTTGGCTCTGCGGTCCATGTGGGATTGCCCAAACGAGTCACTCCCCACACCAGTTTGCGTATTTTTCTGATTGGCAAGCCGCCCAGGCAGCCAATTACTCGGTCTCGGTCCGCCTGCTGCCACACTGCGCGGCGCCCGTCCCGTGTATCGGCCTTGTGCCGGTTGACCTAAGACACCCGCCATGAACACCACGGATGCCCGCCGCGTGCTGGAAACGGCCCTGATCTGCGCCACCCAACCGCTCGCCTTGCGCGAGCTCGGGGTGTTGTTTGCCGGCGAGATCTCGCCCGACACAATCAAGCAGCTGCTGGCCGATCTGGCGTTGGAATGGACACCACGCGGCGTCGAACTGGTGCAGGTGGCCAGCGGCTGGCGCTTTCAGAGTCGGCCGGCGCTGCGGCCTTACCTGGATCGGCTGCATCTGGAAAAACCGCCGCGCTACACCCGCGCCACTCTGGAAACTCTGGCCATCATCGCCTACCGCCAGCCAGTCACCCGGGGTGACATGGAAGACATCCGCGGCGTGACCATCAACTCTTTGTTGCTCAAGCAGCTGGAGGAGCGCGGCTGGGTCGAGGTGATTGGCCACCGCGACACCGTGGGCCGACCGGCACTGTTTGCCACCACACGCCAGTTTTTGGACGATCTGGGCCTGGCGTCCCTGGATCGGTTGCCGCCGCTGGATGGCAACGACGTACAGGCGTCGGCGCTGGACCGGCTCGACTTTGAAGCGCTGTCGACCCGCCTGCCCGATCGGTCAGACGACGATGCAGCGGCCTAGCTACTCCCGAATTTCCCCTGCTCCCGCAGACGACTTGATACAGGACCACCATGAACCCAGCGCCACCCCCGAACGATCCCAACGATCCTGGCACCGAGGCGCCTGCGCCCCTGCCCACCGAGAAACCAATCGACAGCCCCGCTGACACACCAGTCAGCCGACCAACGGCTCGTCCCGCACGCAGCCCGCGCACGCCAGCGCCTGAGCCCGAGTCCCTGGCCTTTGGTGACGTGGTCAGCGGTGCCTTCGACGCCGAGCAGGAGCAAGAGCTGGCGCTGCCCATCAAGCGCGTGCTCCAGCCCGAGGCGCAGTCACCCAAGCTGCACAAGGTGCTGGCGCAGGCCGGCATGGGCTCGCGGCTGGAGATGGAAAAGCTCATTTTGCAAGGGCGCATCTCCGTCAACGGCGAGCCAGCCCACGTGGGCCAGCGCATTCAATTTGGCGACGTGATCAAGGTCAACGGCACGCCGGTGCGCGTGAGTCTCACGCCGCCGCCGCCGCGCGTGCTGGCCTACCACAAGCCCGCTGGTGAGGTGGTGTCGCACGACGACCCGCAGAACCGACCCACGGTGTTCCGGCGCCTGCCGCGGCTCTATCAGGGCAAGTGGCAGTCGGTCGGACGGCTGGACATCAACACCGAAGGTCTGTTGTTGCTGACCAGCTCGGGTGAGCTGGCCAACCGCCTGATGCACCCACGTTTCGGTCTGCAGCGCGAGTACGCGGTGCGGGTGCTGGGGGCTCTGTCCAACGAAGAAAAACAGCGCCTGCTCGATGGGGTGAAGCTCGACGACGGCATGGCGCAGTTCGCCAACATCGAGGCCGGTGGCGGCGAGGGCGCCAATTGCTGGTACCGCGTGACCATTGGCGAGGGCCGCAACCGCGAGGTGCGGCGCATGTTCGAGGCGGTCGGCCACGCGGTGAGCCGCCTGATCCGCATCCGTTACGGTGCGGTGATGCTGCCGCGCGGCCTCAAGCGCGGTGTGTGGGTGGAGCTGGATGAAGGTGACATTCAACGCCTAAGCGCTGCCGCCGGGCTGCCGGTTCCCAGCGCAGAGCCCGATCGCGCTCGCCGGGCGCCAGTCCATCGCTCAGGCGCACCCGGCAAGGGGCCGCAGGGTGGACGCAACTTTGGCAATCCCGCGGGCAGCCGCGGCGAAGCGCCGGCGGTGCGGCGGGTCAGCATGTTTGCGCCCGCGCCGACCCCGTCCGCCGGCAAGGCTGGCGGACGGGGTGCCTACGGCGCCGGGGCCCAGCCCGATCCCCTGAAAACCTCACTGGGTTACATCGGCCAAGACGCCTTGCAGCGCAAGCGGGCACAGGATGCCGAGCGCGGCGGGCCGCCCAAACGAAAACGCAAACCTGGCGGGCGCTGACCCCTTGCACCCCACAGACCTGAAGATCACGCACAGGGTGTGCGTTGTAGAATCGAAAGCTGCGCGTCAACCCGCAAAATCAACAAGTTACCCACCAATTTCAAGCAATCCCAGGATAAAACATGGCCATCGAACGCACCCTTTCCATCATCAAGCCCGACGCTGTTGCCAAAAACGTCATCGGCCAGATCTACGCCCGCTTCGAGGCTGCTGGCCTGAAAGTGATTGCTGCTCGCATGGCGCATCTTTCCCGTGCCGAGGCCGAGGCGTTCTACGCGGTGCATAAAGCCCGTCCATTCTTCAAAGACTTGGTGGACTTCATGATCTCCGGCCCGGTGATGATCCAGGCACTGGAAGGCGAGGGTGCGATCGCCAAGAACCGCGACCTGATGGGTGCCACCGACCCGAAGAAAGCCGACGCCGGCACCATTCGCGCCGACTTCGCTGACAGCATTGACGCCAACGCGGTGCACGGCTCCGACGCACCCGAGACCGCTGCGGTGGAAATCGGTTTCTTCTTCGCCGGCATGAACGTCTACTCGAGCTGAGGCGATTGAGGAGATTGATGGGTCTGATGCCAAACCACCCAAGCCGGTCCCTGCGCAGGGACTGGGCTTGCGACGCGCGCTGCGCTCACGAGGTGGAAAGATGACGACGCCCAACCTGCTCGACTTCGATCTCGAAGGCTTGGCTGCTTTTTGCGAGCGGCTGGGCGAAAAGCGCTTTCGCGCGGTGCAGCTGTTTCGCTGGATCCACCAGCGCGGCGCACGCGATTTTTCCGCCATGACCGATCTCGCGCGCAGCCTACGCGAGAAGCTGCCAGCGCATGCTCGCATTGAGGGTCTGAAGGCACTGTCACGCCAGGATTCTGCCGATGGCACCATCAAATGGCTGTTCGATGTGGGCGATGGCAACGCGGTTGAGACGGTGTTCATCCCTGAGGACGACCGTGGCACGCTCTGTATCTCATCGCAAGCTGGCTGTGCTGTGGGTTGTCGCTTTTGCTCTACCGGGCATCAGGGTTTTTCGCGCAACCTCACCACAGGCGAAATCGTGGCGCAGCTCTGGCAAGCGGAATTCTTCCTGCGCCAACACCTGAAGACCACCGATCGCGTGATCAGCAACGTGGTCATGATGGGCATGGGTGAGCCACTGCAGAACTACCACGCGCTGTTGCCCGCGCTGCGGGTGATGCTCGATGACCACGGCTATGGCCTGTCGCGCCGCCGCGTGACCGTGTCCACCTCGGGCGTGGTGCCCATGATGGACCGTTTGGGGCAAGACTGTCCGGTGGCGCTCGCGGTGTCATTGCACGCCCCCAACGATGCCTTGCGCGACTCCCTGGTACCCCTCAACCGCAAGTATCCGCTGGCCGAGCTGCTGGATGCCTGTTTGCGTTACCTGCCGGCGGCGCCGCGTGACTTCATTACTTTCGAGTACTGCATGCTCGATGGTGTGAACGACCAGCCCGAGCACGCGCGCGAATTGCTCGCTCTGTTGCGCCGCCATGGCAAGCAGGGTGTGCCCTGCAAGATCAACCTGATCCCGTTCAACCCCTTTCCCGACTCCGGTTTGCTCTGTTCGCCGCGCGCCGTGGTGCAGCAGTTTGCGCGCCTCTTGATGGATGGCGGTCTCGTGACCACAGTGCGCAAAACACGCGGCGACGACATTGACGCCGCCTGCGGTCAGCTGGCTGGCGATGTGCTGGACCGCACACGCGCCGCCGAACGGCTCGCGCAACGCCGGGTGACCACCGAGTACCCGATCCGATTGGTGGCCACCGCTGGAGCCAAGCCGGCATGACCGAACCCTTTTTTGTTGTGTCTGCTTCCCGTTTGAAGTCTGTGCCGCGTTTGCCCACCGGTTTGGCCCGCCTGGCCTGGTGGCTGACCTGGCTGCTGCCCGTGATGTGGCTTCAGGTGTCGCTGAGCGGTTGCGCTGCCACCGCAGCGGGCGCCACCGCGATGCAGGCCGAGCCGCTCACCGACTTCGACGAACCAGACACCCGCAAGCGAGCCCGTATCCGTCTTACGCTGGCGTCGAACTACTTCGAACAGGGTCAGACTTCGGTGGCGCTCGACGAAATCAAGCAGTCCCTGGCGGCCGACCCCAACTACATTCCTGCCTACGTGCTGCGGGGTCTGATCTACATGCGCCTGAACAACAGCGTGCTGGCCGAAGACAGCTTTCAGCGCGCTCTTCAGATCAATCCGCGAGATGGCGACACACTGCACAACTACGGCTGGTTTGTTTGCGAGTCAGGCCGCCATGCCCAAGCCATTGATCT
>JBLIJY010000024.1:0-13171 GCA_047636095.1 Hydrogenophaga sp.
AATTCATCGCGAATGATGTCGTTGCAAAGCTGGATGCATTCGTCGCAGATGAACACTGAGGGACCGGCGATCAGCTTCTTGACCTCGTGCTGACTTTTGCCACAGAAGGAGCAGTAGAGTGCTTTTTCGCCAGAGGCGGCTTTTTTATCGGCCATGGATTCGATGCTTCAAGGGGGAAAAGGGGAGAACGTGGGAAGAATGATAGTGCAGACCAGCTGTGACCCAGATCGAGAAAAAGCACGGTGATTGTTTGAATTCCAGCGCTTTGTCTCGGAAATCGGCCGGTATTTTCAAAATTTTGATCAGGCAACTGACGGACGTTTATCGATCACTTTGTCGATCAGACCATATTCGGCTGACTCGGCAGCGGTCATGTAGTAGTCGCGCTCGGTGTCGCGCGCAATGCGCTCCAGCGGCTGCCCGGTACGCTCAGCCAGAATCTTATTGAGCTGTTCGCGGGTCTTCAAAATCTCGCGCGCCTGAATCTCAATCTCGGTCGCCTGACCGCGGCTACCGCCAGATGGCTGGTGAATCATGATCTTGGAGTTGGGAAGCGAAAAGCGCTTGCCTTTGGTGCCAGCAGCCAGTAGAAAGGCCCCCATGCTGGCGGCAAAGCCCACGCACAGGGTAGACACGTCAGGCTTGATGAAGTTCATCGTGTCGAAAATCGCCATGCCCGCTGTCACCGATCCGCCGGGGGAGTTGATGTAGAACGAGATATCCTTGTCGGGGTTCTCGCTCTCCAAAAAGAGCAACTGCGCCACCAACAGGTTGGCAGAATAGTCGTTGACTTCGCCAACCAGAAAAATCACGCGCTCCTTGAGCAGACGCGAATAGATGTCGTAGGCGCGTTCGCCGCGTCCCGACTGCTCGATCACCATGGGCACCATGCCCAAGCCTTGAATGTCCATACCGCTCATGTGATTCTCCGTGTGATTGTGTGCGTGGGGTTCTGACCCATATCCTGACTGTAACCAACCCGCAAAGGCCAGCAGTCCGAAGCGGACATGACTTCCCATTTCATATGGTGCACCGCCCACCAAAGGCAAGCAGTACACGCGAAAAAAAGGGCGGGTTGCTCCGCCCTCACGACCTGGCACAGGGCCGCGGTCAGGCTTGACCCATGAGTTCGTCGAACTCAACGACTTTCTCGGTGACCTTGGCTTGTGACAACACGTAGTCGGCCACGTTGTTTTCGATCACGATGGCTTCCACCTCGGCCATGCGGCGGTTGTCACTGGTGTACCAGCGCACCACGTCAGATGGCTTCTCGTAGGAAGCGGACAGCTCTTCGATGTGGGCCTTGATTTGCTCGGGTTTGGCCTGGAGTTGCTGCGCGCGCACGAGCTCTGCCACCACCAAGCCCAGGCGCACACGGCGCTCTGCCTGCGGGCGGAACAGGTCGTCGGGAATCGGCGCCTTTTCAGCGTCCTTCACCCCGCGTTGCTTGAGATCGGCGCGGGCGCCCTCGACCAAGCGCTCCAGCTCGGCCTGCACCGCCGCTTTGGGCAAATCGAGCTCGGCTTGGCCGGCCAGAGCGTCCATCGCGGCCTGCTTGTTGCGAGCCAGCACGCGGAACTTCACCTCGCGCTGCAGATTTTTCTGGATGTCGGCGCGCAGGCCTTCAACCGTGCCCTCGGCGATGCCCAACGAATTGGCCAGAGCTTCGTCCACCTCGGGCAAATGGGCTGCTTCGATCTTGTTGACAGTCACCAAGAAATCAGCCGTTTTGCCAGCCACGTCCTTCCCGTGGTAGTCCTCGGGGAAAGGCAATGGGAAGGTCTTGGACTCGCCCGACTTCATCCCACGCACCGCGTCCTCGAATTCCTTGAGCATCTGGCCATCGCCCACGATGAATTGGAAGGCTTCGGCCTTACCGCCGTCGAACGGCTCACCGTCAATTTTGCCGGCGAAGTCGATGGTGACGCGGTCACCATTGGTAGCAGCTTGCTCCTGAGCGCGTTGGGCGAAGGTGCGGCGTTGCTTGCGCAGGATGTCAAGCGTGCGATCGATTGCCGCGTCGCTGACTTCGGTGGACACCTTCTCGACCTCGGCCGCGCTCAGGTCGCCAATTTTGACGTCGGGGTAGACCTCGAACACCGCGTCGAATGCGATCTGGCCTTCGGGCGCATTCTCTTTTTCGGTGATCTTGGGCTGACCAGCCACGCGAAGTTTGGCTTCGCTGGCGGCGTTGGCAAAGGCCTCGCCCACCTTGTCGTTCATCACCTCGTAATGCACCGAATAACCGTACTGCTGAGCAACCACGTTCAGCGGCACTTTGCCCGGGCGGAAACCGTCCATCTTGACCTTGCGCGCCACATCCTTGAGGCGACGGGTCACCTCGCTCTGGATGGCATCGGCGGGCAGGGTCAAGGTGATCTTGCGCTCGAGTTTGTCGAGGGTTTCAACGGTCACGGTCATATGGTTATCTCCAAAATGGAAGCGTCGGCCAGCGCCTGTGGCCAACGGAAAGGAAGTGTTTTTCTTGCGGTGGTGCGCGGGGGGGGACTCGAACCCCCACACCATTGCTGGCGTCAGGACCTAAACCTGGTGCGTCTACCAATTTCGCCACCCGCGCGTCCTTCAAATTTGGCGAACTGGGCTCGCGTGCACGAAGCACCCGTTCACCTTAAGCACGCCAAACGGCAACCTTCTATTGTAGCGGCTGCTGCCCTTCAGAGATCGAGCCGATGACGTATCGCGCGCGCAGCGCTGTCCGGCGTGGTGAACACCGGCAAGCCAAGCGTCTGCTCGACGGCCAAGCGCGCACGCGCCATGCTGAACTGGGCCAGCGCGATCACGCCACAGCCTTCGTCTCGCAGACGCCGGGCCGCCTTCACCACCTGCGCGTCGTGCGCCGCCCCATCGCCAGCGTTCAGTGCTTCCATTGCACCATCGGCCAGCACCGTGCGCAGGTCTGTGCCAGCGGGGAATTCGGCAGGCAGGGACTGCAGCGTGGGTGCGAATGAAACCACCAACCCGATGCGTCCGCCGCCCTGTACCGCTGCCACCGCCTCGGCAATCATCGCTTCGTTGGGCTTGAGCACAGGCATCTGCGGGCGGCGCGCTGCGACCGCCTCGATACAGGGACCAAATGCCGAGCAGGTAAACAAAATCGCCTGCGCGCCGGTACGCTCGGCGTAAGCCGCCAGGGTCTCGAAGCGCTGATGCATGGCCGCATCCAGTCCCACACTGCTGCGCGCGAGGTCGGCGGACAGGCTGTCGTCCAGCAGGTTCATGCGCTGAGCTTCTGGCCAGTCGCGCGCCATCACGGCGTTGATGGGCGCAACGGAATGCGCGAGTGCGTGGATGAGTGCAATACGGGTCGCCATGCGCTTAAGCCGCTGCGGTTTTGCGCCGAACGCGGGTGCGCTGGATCAGGATGACCAGCCCCAGCAGAAGGAAGGCCGGGAGGAAGAACCATTCCTTGGCGGGTCGGTCTGCGGGCACTTCCAGCGACGTGATGCGAAAGCTCTGCTCAATGCCCAGCTTCTCGGCCTTGCTGCCGAACTTCACCGCCACCACCATCAGGTTGTCGCCGTCGGCCATCACCGTCAGACCCGAATTGGCCAGGCGGGCTTTGACGTCGCCGGGCGCGCCGAGCGCGCCAAGCGGAATCAGAACGCCCTTTTTGATTTCGTCGCCATTGAGATTCAAGCCTTCGATCCAGACCCGCTTGCCGGTGTCGGCTGGCGCCTCGGCAATCAGCTGGCTCATGCGCTCGCCCTTCACCTCGTCAAACGGCGGGTGGATCATATCCATCCAGAACCCGGGACGGAACAGGGTGAAGCAGACCAACAGCAGCGTCAGACTCTCGTACCAGCGGCTTCTGGCGAAGAAATAGCCCTGTGTGGCCGCCGCAAACACCAGCATCGCGATCACCGCAGTGCCCACGGTGATCAGCAGGTGCAACGGCCCATCGAGTCCAATCAACAACAGCTGCGTGTTGAAGATGAACAGGAACGGCAGGATGGCGGTGCGCATGCTGTAGAAAAAAGCGGTCACGCCCGTCTGAATCGGGTCGTGCTTCGCGATCGCCGCCGCCGCGAACGAGGCCAGCCCCACCGGCGGCGTCACGTCGGCCATCAGGCCGAAATAAAACACGAACAGGTGGACCGCGATGAGTGGCACGATGAGCCCGCTCTGCGCGCCCAGCTCCACCACCACCGGCGCCATCAAGGTGGAGACCACGATGTAGTTGGCCGTAGTCGGCAGGCCCATACCCAGGATCAGGCTGATGACTGCCACCAGCACCAGCATCAGCATGAGGTTGCCACCCGAGAGAATTTCCACCAACTCGGTCATCACCAGACCCACGCCAGTGAGTGACACGGTACCGACGATGATGCCGGCAGCTGCCGTCGCCACGCCGATGCCGATCATGTTGCGCGCGCCGGTTTCCAGACCCGCAATCAGATCGGCGATGCCGTTCTTGAAATCGCCCCCGATGTTGTGGGCACCGCGCATGACACCGATGATGGGCTTCTGCGTCAGGATGATGAAGACCATGAACATGGTCGCCCAGAACGCCGACAGCGCTGGCGACAGTTGCTCCACCATCAGGCACCACACCAGCACCACGACCGCCAGCAAGTAGTGCAGACCCGAGCGCACGGTGGGCCCGGTTTCAGGCAATTCGAACACAGGCGCGTTCGGATCGTCGAGTTGAAGTTCTGGCTCTCGCGAACTGACCCAGAGCAAGCCCAGGTAAGACCCCATCAGCAGCAACGCAATGGTTGGAATCGCTGCGGCTCCCAGTGAAGACTTGATGAAGCTGATGGTGTAGTAGGTGACGCCCGCGAGCACGAAAAATCCCGCAACCGTGGTGACAAACGACACCAGCCGCTGCATACCGGTGGACTGGACACGCCGCGGCAGGCCTTGCATGTCAGCCTTGAGCGCCTCCAGGTGCACGATGTAAAACAGCGCAATGTAGGAAATGATCGCCGGCAGGAAGGCGTGCTTCATCACCTCGATGTAGGGAATGCCCACGTACTCGACCATCAGAAAGGCCGCTGCACCCATTACTGGTGGCATCAGTTGCCCGTTGACCGACGAAGAGACTTCGACAGCACCTGCTTGGTCGCCTCGATAGCCCACGCGCTTCATGAGCGGAATGGTGAAGGTGCCGGTTGTCACCACGTTGGCAATTGACGAGCCCGAAATGATGCCGGTGGCCGCTGACGCCACCACGGCCGCCTTGGCCGGACCGCCGCGCATGTGCCCCAGCAGCGCAAACGCCGATTTGATGAAGTAGTTGCCGGCACCCGCCTTGTCGAGCAGGGAGCCGAACAGCACGAACAGAAAGATAAAGCCACTGGAAACGCCCAGCGCCACGCCAAATACCCCTTCCGTGGTCAGCCACTGGTGGGTCATGGCGCGGTCCAGCGAAGCGCCCCGGTGCGCCAGCAAATCGGGCATGTAAGAACCACCAAAGGTGTAACCCAGGAACACCAGTGCGACGATCACCATCGGCAGACCCAGCACCCGGCGCGTCGCCTCCAGCAGGAGCACAATACCGACAACAGCCGACCACACATCAAACGGTATTGGCTGACCCGGACGCGTCGCCAGCTCGCGGTAGAAGATGAACAGATAGGCCGCGCAGAAAGTCCCTACCAGCGCAAATACCCAGTCAAGGACAGGCACATGGTCGCGCGGCGAGCGCTTGGTGGCCGGGTAGGCCATGAAGGCGAGAAACACCGCAAAAGCCAGATGAATGGACCGACTTTCGGTGTCATTGAGGACGAACACGCCCAGGTTGAACGGCAATGGCGATGCGATCCACAACTGGAACAGCGACCATGCCACGGCAACGATCAACAACAGGCGCCGCATGAACGGGCCAGGCTGGCGAGCGCCGGCATCGTTGTCCTGCACCAACTGGTTGACATCGACCTCGGCGGGACTTGTGTCTTTCTTTGTCATACGAAAACTCCGTGGCCAACTGGGGACCAGTTCTACCGGGACGCACACACACTTTGGGCCCGAAAAAAATCACCCCATGAGCGGAAACCGCGCATGGGGTGGATACGGAAGGCGAGTTGGATTACTTCATCCAGCCCTTTTCCTTGTAGTACTTGACGGCACCAGGGTGCAGCGGTGCGGTCAGACCATCCTTGATCATGTTTTCCTGATTGAGGTTGGCAAAGGCCGGATGCAACTTCTTGAAGTCGTCAAAGTTATCAAACACGGCTTTCACCAGGGTGTAGACCATGTCATCAGACTGCTTGGCCGAGGTGACAAACGTGGCCAGCACGCCGTACGTCTGGGTGGGTGCATCATTGCCTTTATAGATCCCACCCGGGATGGTGGCTTTCGCGTAGTACGAGTTGGCGGCCACCAGCTTGTCGATGGCCGGGCCGGTGATGTTGATCAGCTTGGCACCACAGGTGGTCACTGGGTCCTGGATGTTGGCGCTGGGGTGACCCACGCCGTAGAAAAAGGCATCGATTTTGTTGTCGCACAGCGCGGCGCCGTGTTCATCCGCCTTGAGTTCGGCAGCCAGTCCGAAGTCGGACAGCTTCATATTTTCAGCCACCAGCAATTCGTCCATGGAAGCTCGGGTGCCGGAGCCGGGATTGCCCACGTTCACGCGCTTGCCCTTGAGATCACTGAATGTCTTGATGTTCGCATCGGCACGGGCCAGCACGGTGAAGGGCTCGGGGTGAATGGAGAACACCGAGCGCAGATCGGCGAAGGCACCGCCGCTCGCAAAAGCTTTGACGCCCTTGAAAGCGTTGGAATTCTGATCGGACTGGGCAACACCGAAGTCCAGGTCATTGCCTTTGATGGTGTTGATGTTGGCCACTGAGCCGCCTGTGGACTCCACCGTACAGCGATAGCCATGCTTGGCGCGGTCCTTGTTGACCAGGCGGCAGATCGAGCCGCCAGCGGCGTAATACACACCTGTCACGCCACCGGTACCGATGGTCATGAATTTCTGTTGCGCCTGGACGCTGGAGACGGGCGCCATCATGGCGGTGGCAGCGGCGATGGCCGTGATGCAAGCGGACAATTTTTTCATATGAGCTCTCCTGCAGACAGGCTGCGTTGGGTACTGAACGAAACCAACCTTGTGGGTCGGTGATTGGCCTGCTGATGCTAAACGAATCTTTTTCTCACACCGATGCAAGCAGATAAGTAGTAACCCGCTACAGGTATGCGCATCACGCATAACCACCATTCACACAGCGGTGACCGCGTTGATAGCGTAGCGCAGTTTGTGGACAATTTGCGCCAGCTCGTCTTCGGAGGAAATGAACGGTGGTGCCAGCAACACGTGGTCGCCGCAGCGCCCGTCCACCGTGCCGCCCATGGGGTAAACCAAGAGGCCCTCGGCCATCGCGGCGCGCTTGAGCTGTGTGTGCAGCTTGCGCGCCGGATCGAACCACTGCTTGCTGGCGCGCTCCGCCACCAGCTCAAGGCCCCAGAACAGCCCTCGGCCCCGGATGTCGCCCACATGGGGGTGGTCGTCGAAAGCCTGCTTCAGCAAGCCCTGCAAAACCAGGCCGCGCTCCCGCACCTGCGCCAGCAAACCATCGCGGTGGATCACCCGCTGCACCGCGAGTGCCGCCGCGCAGGCCACCGCGTGGCCGAGGTAGGTGTGCCCGTGCTGAAACAGGCCGCTGCCCTGGCGGAAAGCATTCACCAGTTTGCCCTGCGCCAAGACCGCACCAATCGGCTGGTAACCCCCACCCAGGCCCTTGGCGATGGTGAGCAGATCGGGCACAACGCCCTCTTGCTCGCAGGCGTGCAGCGTGCCCGAGCGGCCCATGCCACACATCACCTCATCGAGGATCAGCAAGATGCCGTGGCGATCGCACAGTTCGCGGATGCCTCGGAAGTAGCCCGGCACCGGCGTCAGCACGCCGGCGGTGGCACCGCCAATCGTCTCCGCCACAAAAGCCATCACGTTCTCGCCGCCCAAACGGTCAATGGCCTCAGACAGCTCGGCCACGAGGCGCTGACCGTATTGCTCGGGCGTCTCATCGGCGCGCCGGTCGCGGTACTCGTAGCAAGGCGAGACGTGGGTCACGTCCATCAGCAGCGGCTTGAACTGCGCACGTCGCCACTCGTTGCCCCCCACCGCGAGCGCGCCCAGGGTGTTGCCGTGGTAGCTCTGGCGCCGGGCGATGAAATGCTGTCGCTGCGGCTGGCCGATCTCCACAAAATACTGGCGCGCCATTTTCAGCGCGGCCTCCACCGCCTCAGAACCCCCGCTCACAAAGTACACATGACTCATGCCCTCAGGCGCGGTTTTAATCAGCAGATCGGCCAGTTCCTCGGCCACCTCGGTGGTGAAGAAGCTGGTGTGGGCGTAAGCCAGACGGTCGATCTGCGCGTGCATGGCGGCGATCACATCGGGATGGCCATGACCCAGGCAAGACACCGCCGCACCGCCCGAAGCATCCAGGTAGGTCTTGCCGGCAGCGTCGGTGAGCGTGATGCCCTGCCCGCTGACCGCCACTGGCAGCGCGTGGTGCAGTTGGCGGTGAAACACGCGGGTGGCGTTGGGGGGCACGGGGGTGGGCAGTCGGGCGTTCATGAAAAATCCTTGAAAAGCGATAGGCCGAAAAAATCAAAGCGGGGCGGTGGTGCGGGTTCGACGGGCGGGTGGATCCCAGTACACGCGGTCGGTTTGCAGGCGGGCTTGGCGATCGGCCAGGCGCTGCATCACCGCCTCGCCTCCGAGATCGGCCACGGTGGCCATGAGCGTTTCGGCCAGGGCCAGCGCGCCAGTCATGGCGTGAAAGAAAGAGGGCGATGCGGTGTCGAACAGCAACACGCACCCAGCCTGCTGCGCCAAGGGCGAGAGCGGGCTGTCGGTCAGTGCCAACACCGGCACGCCTTGCGCCCGCGCCCGCTGCGCGGCCTCGATGGTTTGCATGCTGTACGGCGCTTGGCTGATGGCCACCAGCAGGTCGCCAGCGCCGAGCTCGGCGATCTGGTCGGCCCAGGCGCCAGCGGGGTCGGCCGCAAGCGAGGTGCCGGGGCGAAGCCAGTCACAGGTGTAGCGCAGGTGGTGGGCGATGCCAAAGCTCGCCCGCAGGCCCAGAAAGACCACCTGGCGCGCCCGCAACAGCGCTTGGGCCGCTTCTTCGATGCGCTGTTGCGAATTGCGCGCCGCCACCGAGGCGAGGTTGCTGGCCTGGGCGCGTGCCAGAGCGGCCTCTGAAACCGTTGCGGTGTTCGCTGACGCAGCCGGGGCCCCGGCGCGGCTGGCCTGAGCGGCCGAACGCGCCAACGCCGCTTTGGCTGGGCGGCGCATCGCATCAAACCCTTCAAACCCCAGCGCCTGCGCCAGGCGAACCAGCGTGGCGGGCGCCACACCCGCTGCGCGGGCCGACTCGCGCATGGACTGCAAACCCAGCTCGGCTGGGTGTGCCCGTACCCAGCGCGCGGCGCGCTGCAGCTCGGGGCTCAAGTGGGCGAAATGGCCGTCAAGGCGCTGCGCGAGAAGCTGGTAGGGCAAGGGGCGAACCAGTGAATCGTTTGGATCATTGAAATTATAATGATTCAAACGAATCTAGTCCAGCCCGATCACCTGCCCACCGGGCCACGCAGCCGCTCAGACACAACGCTTCAATCCGCCACGGGTTCTCGTTTGACCCGAAACCACGCTGCGTACATAGCCGGCAGCGCCAGCAAGGTGAGCACCGTGGCCACCAACAGACCGCCCATGATGGCCACCGCCATCGGCCCCCAGAACACGCTGCGCGAGAGCGGGATCATGGCCAGCACTGCGGCAGCGGCGGTCAGCACGATGGGGCGCATGCGGCGCACCGCCGCTTCCACCACCGCGTCCCAGGCCGGCACGCCGAGCTCGCGGTCCTGCTCGATCTGGTCAATCAAGATCACCGAGTTGCGCATGATCATGCCCATGAGCGCGATCACGCCCAGCAGCGCCACGAAGCCAAACGGCCGGTTGAGCAGCAGCAAGGCGCCGGCAACACCCGCCAGGCCCAGCGGCCCGGTGATGAAGACCAGCAGCGAGCGGCTGAAGCTCTGCAACTGAATCATGAGCAGGGTGAAGATGATGAACAGCATCAGCGGCAAGCCGGCTGCGATTGACGAGGAGCCCTTGCTGCTCTCCTCCACCGCGCCGGCCACCACGACCCGGTAGCCCGTGAGGCCGCGCTCGGCCCAGCGCGCGCTGATGGCCTGCATGGTCGGCAGCAGCTCGGCGCTCACGGTGGCACCCTGCAAACCCTCAACCACATCGCTTTGTACCGTGATCGCATAGGTGCGATTCTCGCGCCAGATCACGCCGGGTTCCCATTCGAAGACCGGGCGCGCGATTTGCGCCAGCGGAATGCTCTTACCGCTCGCCGTGGGCAGGTAGGCGTTGCGCAGGCTGCTGATGGCGTCGCGCTCGGCCAGCGGCTGGCGCAGCACGATGTCGATCAGCTTGTCGCCCTCGCGGTACTGGCCCACCGTGCTGCCGATCAGGATCGTGCGCGCGGCTTGTGCGATCGACTGGCTGGACACGCCAAGTGCGCGCGCCTTGGCCTGATCCACCTCCAGGCGCAGCACTTTGACCGACTCGTTCCAGTTGTCGTTCACGCCGCGCGTGTTCGGGCTCGCGCGCATCGCGATCTTGACCTCGTCGGCCAGGCCACGCAGCACCGCCGGATCGGACCCGACCACCCGGAACTGCACCGGGTACGGCACCGGCGGCCCGTTGGGCAGCAGCTTGACCCGCCCGCGCACCTCGGGGAACTCGGTGGCCAGCAGCGCCGGCAGGCGCTTGCGCAGGTTCTCGCGCGTGCTCAGGTCTTGCGGCAACACAATAAACTGCGACACGTTGGTCTGCGGGAAGATCTGGTCCAACGGCAGGTAGAAACGCGGCACGCCTGAGCCCACCCAGGTGGTGACGCTGGTCACGCCAGCCTCTTGGGCCAGACGCGTTTCCACCCGCCGCGTGATCGCATCGGTGGCGGCAAAGCTCGCGCCCTCTGGCAGCCAGATGTCGACCAGGATCTCAGGCCGACTGGAGTCGGGGAAGAACTGCTGTTGCACCTTGCCCATGCCCACCACGCCGAGCACAAAGCTGGCGATCGTGAGGCCAATCGTGATCCAGCGGTGCAGCACACACCAGTTCACCAGTGCGCGAAAGCGCACGTAAAACGGCCCGTCGAACACCTCGGTGGCCGGGCCCACATGGGGCTTGATCTTGAGCAGGCGCACGCCGAGGTAGGGCACGAACATGACAGCCACCACCCAGGACAACACCAGCGCGATCACCGTGACCGCAAAAATGGCAAAGGTGTATTCGCCCACGGTGGACTGCGCCAGCCCAATCGGCAGGAAACCAGCGGCTGTGATCAGCGTGCCGGTGAGCATCGGCATGGCGGTGGCGTCCCAGGTGTAGGTGGCTGCCTTCATCATGGTGTAGCCCTCCTCCAGCTTGCGCACCATCATCTCCACCGCAATGATGGCGTCGTCCACCAGCAAGCCCAGCGCGATGATCAGCGAGCCGAGCGAGATCTTGTGCAGGCCAATGCCCCAGTACCGCATGGCCAGAAAGGTGATCGCGAGCACCAGCGGAATGGTGATGAACACCACCAGCCCGGGCCGCATGTCCAGCGTGTAGCGGCGCCATCCGCGCCCGCCTTCGCGCTTGTGCAGCCCGAGCGCCAGAAAGCTCACTGCCAGCACGATCAGCACCGCCTCGATCAGCACCTTCACAAATTCGTTGACCGACTTGGTCACCGCGCTGGGCTGGTCTTGCACCTGCACCAGCACCATGCCGGCCGGCAGCGTGCGTTCAATCTCGGTCACCGCCGTTTTGAGAGCCTTACCCAGCGCGATGATGTCGCCACCCTTGGCCATGGAAATGCCCAGCGCGATGCTGCTCTGGCCGTTGTGGCGCACCTGCACCTGCGGCGGGTCGGTATAGCCCAGGCCGATCTCGGCGATGTCGCCCAGCCGGATCTGCGTGCCGTTGGCGGCGCGAATCGGCATGGCGCGCAGCTGCTCCACCGAGGTGAACGCACCACCCACCCGCACCTGCACCGCGTCCTGCGGCGACTGGATGGTGCCGGCCGATTCGATCGCGTTCTGCTGACCGAGCGAAGCCAGCACCTGCGTCAAGTCCAGCCCCAGCACCGCGAGGCGCCTCTGCGAAATTTCGACATAGAGCTTCTGCGCCTGCACGCCAAACAGCTCCACCTTGCTCACGTCTTTCACCCGCAGCAGCGCCTGGCGCACGCCGTCGGCCACCCGTTCTTTCTCAGACGGCAAGAAGCCCTCGCCCTGCAGCGCGTAGATGACGCCGAACACGTCGCCGAACTCGTCGTTGAAAAACGGCCCGACCACGCCCTGCGGCAAGGTGCCGCGAATGTCGCCAATCTTCTTGCGCGCGCTGTACCAGCTCTGTGGTACCTCAGCGGGCGGCGACGAGTCTTTGAGTTGAAAAATGATGAGCGACTCGCCGGGCTTGGAATAGCTGCGGATCTTGTCGGCGTAGGGCACTTCCTGCAGCGTTTTCTCGATCCGGTCGGCTACCTGCTCGGCCATCTGCTGCGCGTTGGCACCGGGCCAGTAAGCGCGCACCACCATGGCACGGAAGGTGAACGGCGGGTCTTCGTCCTGACCGAGCTGGAAGTAGGCGGCTACGCCCAGCAACATCAGCACGATCATCAAATAGCGGGTGAAGGCCGCGTGGTCCAGTGCCCACTGCGACAGGTTGAAGCGCGACGACCAAGCAGGTGTCGCGCCCTCGGGGGGGGGGTGGTTGCTCATGCTGGACTCACTGCGCCGCAGCGGCGAAACGCGTCACCTTCTGCCCCGGCGCCAGTACATGCACGCCAGCAGCGACCACCTCCTCGCCCGGCTTCAAGCCGCTGGCGATCACCACTTCGTTGCCATCGGCGCCGGCCACCACCACGGGCCGCTGCTGCACCGTGCTGCTGGCTGGATCGAAGACCCAGACCGCGCTGCCCGAGGGGCCCTGCGCTGCGTCGTGCATGAGGGCGCTGGTCGGCAGCTTGATCGCCTGCTCCGGCGCGCCCACTGGCGCGGGCAGGGTCACGTAGGCCGTGGCACCCAACGGCACCTGAGCCTGATCGGGCAGCGCCAGGCGCACCTGGTAGGTGCGGGTGAGCGGATCGGCCACGGCCGCGATCTCACGCACCACGCCTGGCACACTGGGCACTGGCTGGCCCGA
>JBLIJY010000025.1:0-13056 GCA_047636095.1 Hydrogenophaga sp.
CAGCCACCGGCGCGAGATTTTGGTGCACGCGCTCAGTTGCGACGACCCGGCCGCGCTGGCGCTCGACATCCAGCAGCGCTACGAAGCGCCGCTGCTGCGCATTTTCGGCAGCGAGTGCGCACCGTTCCCCAACCCCCAGGAGACATTGCCATGAACCTGCTCTCTCTCGCCCTCGATCTGGGCACCGCTGCGGTGACAGTGGCCGTCGCCCTGTGCGCTTGGCGCTTGCTCAAAGGCCCCGAAATCAGCGACCGCGTGCTGGCGCTGGACACGCTCTACGTGAACATGGTGGCGCTGATCATCTTGCTCGATATCCGCTGGGACACCGAGCTGCTGTTCGAAGCCGCGCTGCTGGTGGCGATGATGGGTTTTGTCTCTACCGTGGCGCTGTCGCGCTTCATCACCCGCGGCGACGTGATCGAATAAAGAGGCGCTGCCATGACCAACTCCCCGCTTGAAATCCTGGCTGCGCTGATGATCGTGATCGCGGCTTTCTTTTTGCTCGTGGGCGCGATCGGCCTGGCGCGCTTTCCCGACTTCTACATGCGCTTGCACGCACCCACCAAGGCATCCACCCTGGGTGTGGGTGGTGTCCTGATTGCTTCCATGCTCGTCACCGCCAACCACGGCCGGCCCGGGCTGGCCGAGCTGCTGATCGCGCTGTTCTTGTTTGTGACCGCTCCCGTGTCGGCCAACCTGATGGCGCAAGCCGCGCTGCACCTGCGCCACCGCTCGCTGGCGCCGGTGCCTGATGACGCTGTGCCCGAGCGCCGCGCCAACTGACCTTGGGTCAATCGACCCCGGTACTTGTGCATCTGCGCTGGCGCAGCGGCTGGGCACTTGTCTCGGTACACTGATGGATGTCCTTGTTTGGGGCGTTGCGCTGCGCAACGAGCTGCTTCGCGGGCCCTTGCCCCCTCAGCCAACCGGTAGAGACCTGTCATGCACGGGCTTGGCTGCTTTCCCACATTCTGTCCGAGGTTCCATGCGTTTATCACCCACCGCGTCGTTGACGTTACAGCGGCGTGTGCCGTTGGGCTCCGCTTCCTCCCTGACCTTGACTGCTGTACTGCTGATCGCTGCCGGTTTGAGCGGCTGCGGCAAGTCGGCCCCAGCCGCTGGTGGCCCACCGGGCGGCGGCATGCCCCCGGCCGAGGTCGGCGTGGTCACGGTGACCCCGGGCGATGTGGGATTGATCACCGAGCTGCCTGGTCGCTTGGAGGCCTCGCGCACGGCCGAGGTGCGGGCGCGGGCGGCGGGTATTTTGCAGGAGCGTGTGTTCCGCGAAGGCAGCGATGTGAAAGCCGGTCAGCTGCTGTTTCGCATCGATCCCGCGCCTTACGCGGCCGCGCTGCAGAGCGCTCAGGCTTCGCTGGCCCGTGCCCAGGCCAGCCGCACCCAGGCCACCTCGCTGGCCACGCGATACCAGCCGCTCTTGGCCGAGAACGCGATCAGCCAGCAGGAGTACGCCAACGCCCAAGGTGCGCAGCAAACGGCTGAGGCCGATGTGGCGGTGGCGCAAGCAGCGGTGCAGACCGCGCGCATCAACCTGGGCTATGCGAGCGTGACCGCGCCGATCTCGGGCCGCATTGGCCGTGCCCTGGTGAGCGAGGGTGCGCTGGTGGGTCAGGGCCAGGCCACCGCGTTGGCTACGATCCTGCAGGTCAACCCATTGTTTGTCAATTTCACCCAGTCGGCCGCCGAGGTGCTGCGCTTGCAGCGCGCGCTGCAAGCGGGGCAGCTCAAGGGCGTGGGCGCCAAGGCGGCCAGTGTACGCGTGGTGCTGGATGACGGCAGCGAGCTGGACCAGCCGGGCAAGTTGCTGTTCTCTGAACTCACGGTCGATCCCGCCACCAGCCAGGTCACGTTGCGCGCCGAGGTGCCCAACCCCGGCGGCCGCTTGTTGCCTGGTCTCTATGTGCGGGTGCGGCTGGAGCAGGCCATGGCGCGCGACGCTATCACCCTGCCGCAGCAGGCGGTGACGCGCTCCGCCCAGGGCGACACGGTGATGGTGGTCAGTGCCGAGGGCAAGGTGGCGCCGCGTCCGGTCAAGGTGGGTGGTCAGCAGAACGGCCGGTGGATCGTGCTCGACGGACTGAAAGCGGGGGAGCAGGTGATGGTTGATGGTTTTCAGAAATTGCGTGGCGGCGCGACTGTGAAGCCGGTGCCGTGGAGCCCACCTGGCGCCCAGCCAGCGGCTGAGTCTGCCAAAGAGCCTGCGAAGTAAGGGGTTCACAGCATGGCCCAGTTTTTTATCAACCGTCCCATCTTCGCGTGGGTGATCGCGCTGTTTGTGATGGTGCTTGGCGCGGTGTCCATCACCCAGCTGCCAGTGTCTCAATACCCGCCGGTGGCGCCGCCCTCGATCGTGATCTCGGCGTCTTACCCCGGCGCATCGGCCAGCACGCTGGAAGACAGCGTGCTCTCGGTGATCGAGCAGGAAATGAACGGCTCGCCAGGCTTGATCTACGTTGAATCGGTGGCCCAGTCCAGCGGCAGTGGCAGCATCACGCTCAGCTTCGAGCCC
This sequence comes from Hydrogenophaga sp., assembly GCA_047636095.1. Lineage (GTDB taxonomy): Bacteria > Pseudomonadota > Gammaproteobacteria > Burkholderiales > Burkholderiaceae_C > Hydrogenophaga. The sequence goes on from JBLIJY010000025.1 coordinate 2,528, forward strand.
GGTACCAACCCCGATCTGGCTCAGGTGGATGTGCAGAACAGGCTTGCGCGTGCCACACCGCGCCTGCCGCAAACGGTGATTCAGCAGGGCGTGCGGGTCGACAAGGCCCGCGGCAACTTTCTGATGTTCGTGATGGTGTCGTCCACCGACGGTCGGCTGGGCCCGGTGGCGCTGGGCGACTACGCCTCGCGCAGCGTGGTGCCTGAGCTGCAGCGGTTGCCTGGCGTGGGCCAGGTGCGGCTGTTTGGCACCGAGCGCGCGATGCGCATCTGGATCGAGCCGGCCAAGCTGCTGGGCTTTAACCTGAGCGCGGCCGACGTGACCGCCGCGATCCGTGCGCAAAACGCTCAGGTCGCGGCTGGTGAAATCGGCGCGCTACCCAACGTGGCGGGTCAGGGCATTGCGGCCACGGTGATCGTCAATGGCCAGCTGTCTTCGGTGGAAGAGTTTGGCAATGTGGTGCTGCGCGCGCAGGCCGATGGCTCCACCGTGCGCCTGAAAGACGTGGCCCGCATCGAACTCGGCGCCCAGGCCTACGCCACCTCGGCCCGGCTCAACGGCCAGCCCGCCACCGGCATCGGCATCCAGCTCTCGCCCAGCGGCAACGCGCTGGCCACCGCCCAGGCGGTACGCGAAAAAATGGAGCAGCTTGAGACGTTCTTCCCAGCCGGCGTGGCCTATGCGGTGCCCTTCGACAGCTCGCGTTTTGTGAGCATCTCGATCAAGCAGGTGGCGATCACGCTGCTCGAAGCGGTGGGACTGGTGTTTTTGGTGATGTTCCTGTTCTTGCAGAACATCCGCTACACGCTGATCCCCACCATCGTGGTGCCAGTGGCTTTGCTGGGCACCTTTGCCACCTTGTTGGCGATGGGTTTTTCGATCAACGTGCTGACCATGTTCGGCATGGTGCTGGTGATTGGAATCGTGGTGGACGACGCGATTGTGGTGGTTGAAAACGTCGAGCGCATCATGAGTGAAGAAGGCTTGGCACCGCTGGAGGCGACGAAAAAGGCAATGAGCCAGATTTCGAGCGCCATCATCGGCATGACGCTGGTGTTGATCGCGGTGTTTGTGCCGCTGGCCTTTTTCAGTGGGTCCATCGGCAACATCTACCGCCAGTTTTCGGCGGTGATGGGCGTGTCCATCACCTTCTCGGCTTTCTTTGCGCTCTCGCTCACGCCGGCTCTGTGTGCCACCCTGCTGAAGCCGGTGGAGGCTGGGAGTCATCTGGAGAAAAAAGGCTTCTTCGGCTGGTTCAACCGCGGCTTTAAGCGCACTGCCAGCGGTTACGAGCGAGGGGTCTCGGCGTTGCTGCCGCGCGCGGGGCGGACCATGGTGGTGTATGTCGCCATCGTGGCGGCCGCCGCGCTGGTCTACAACCGGCTGCCGTCCTCTTTCCTGCCCAGCGAAGACCAGGGCACGCTGCTGATCAACGTGCAGCTGCCCCCAGGCGCGACCCAGGAGCGAACCGCAGCGGTGATGGAGCAGGTGGAAGGCTTCATGCTGAAACAGCCCGAGGTGCAAAGCATGGTGGGCGTGTTGGGTTTCAGCTTTTCGGGCCAGGGGCAGAACGCCGCGCTGGTGTTCGTGACGCTGAAAGACTGGGCCGAGCGCACCGCCGATGGCAGCGATGCCCAGTCGGTCGCGGGGCGGGCCCTCGGCGCGCTCTCCGGCATTCGCGATGCGTTCATTCTCCCGCTCAGCCCGCCACCAATTCCCGAGCTGGGCTCTTCATCGGGCTTCAGTTTTCGCTTGCAAGACCGCGCCGGGCTGGGCCGCGACGCTTTGCTGTCGGCGCGCGGCCAGCTGCTGGGCCTGGCCTCGCAGAGCAAAGTGCTGACCGGGGTTCGGCCCGACGGACTGGAAGACGCGCCGCAGCTGCAGGTGGACATCAACCGAGACCGCGCCAACGCGCTGGGCGTGGGCTTTGAAAGTATCAACAGCGCGATCGCCACCGCCCTGGGTTCAAGCTATGTCAACGACTTCCCTAACAACGGCCGGCTGCAGCGGGTCGTGGTGCAAGCCGACGCGGCAGCGCGCATGCAGCCCGATGACTTGTTGCGCCTGAACGTGCTGAACAACCAAGGCCAGGCGGTCCCGTTGTCGGCCTTCGCCAGCACCCACTGGGCCAAAGGCGCGATGCAGACAGTGCGCTACAACGGCTACTCGGCGATGCGCATCAGCGGCAGCGCCGCGCCGGGCTTCAGCACCGGCGATGCCTTGGTCGAGATGGAGCGCTTGGCCAGCCAATTGCCACGGGGCTTTGGTTTCGAGTGGACCGGGCAATCGCGCGAAGAAAAGCTGGCAGGGTCGCAGGCGATCGTGTTGTACGCGTTTGCCATCCTGGCGGTGTTCCTGTGCTTGGCCGCGCTTTACGAGAGTTGGACCGTGCCGCTGGCGGTGATTCTGGTGGTACCGCTGGGCGTGCTCGGTGTGGTGCTCGCCACGCTGCTGCGGTCTTATTCGAACGACGTGTACTTTCAGGTCGGGCTGATCACCATCATTGGCTTGTCGGCGAAGAACGCGATTTTGATCATCGAGTTCGCCAAAGACCTGCAGGCCCAGGGAAAAACTGCGGTCGAGGCGGCTCTGGCTGCTGCGCACTTGCGCTTTCGGCCCATCGTGATGACCTCGATGGCCTTCGCCTTGGGCGTGTTGCCGCTCGCTTTAGCCTCCGGCGCTGGCTCGGCCAGCCAGCGCGCCATTGGCACCGGCGTGATTGGCGGCATGATCACCGGCACCGTGTTTGCGCTGATCTTCGTGCCGGTGTTCTTTGTGGTGATTCGCACCCTGTTCAAAGGCAGCGAACGCCAGCATCGGCGCGATGCCGAAGCTTCGGCTCAGCATGGCATGAAGCATGACTGACGCCCTGCGCTGTTTCTTTATTCGTCGCATCGCGCGCAGCCCGCGCACGCTGGAGCTGTTGACATGATTCATTCGCCCACGCTGCGCCGAGGCGCGCTCACGGTGGCAGCCTTGGTTCTCACTGGCTGCTCCTTCATTCCGACTTATGAGCGCCCGGCGCCGCCGGTGCCTGTGCTGTTTCCGGGCCAGCCAAGCAATGCGGTAGGGGTCGAGGCCGAGCTGCCGTGGCAACAGTTCGTGGCCGACGCGCGGCTGCGCGAGCTCATCACACTCTCGCTGGCCAACAACCGCGATCTGCGCCTGGCCACGCTCAACATGGAGCAGGTGCGCGCTCAGTACCAAATTCGCCGTGCCGACCAGTTTCCCACGCTCAACCTCGCGGCCAGCGGCAGCCGCCAGCCGACCTCCAGCGGCGGTACCAGCAGCAGCTACAGCGTGGGCCTCGCCCTGAGCAGTTGGGAGATCGATTTCTTCGGTCGCATCGCCAGTCTGAAAGAGGCGGCGCTCGCGCAGTACCTGGCCAGCGAAGAAGCGCGCCGCGCCGCACAGACCAGTCTGGTCGCCTCTGTGGCCAGCACCTGGCTCAGCCTACAGGCCAACGAGGAACTGCTCGCGCTGACCCGGCGCACGCTCAAAACGCGCGAGGACTCGCTGCGCCTCACCCGTCTGCGCTTTGACAACGGCGCCACCTCTGCGCTGGACTTGCGCTTAGCCGAATCGCTCACCGCAGCGGCGCAAGTCGCGCTGGCCCAGCAACAGCGGCTGCGTGCGCTGGACCGCAATGCGCTCACCCTGCTGGTCGGCCAGGTGGTGCCCGACACGTTGCTCTCGCCTGCGCCGGGGGGGGCTGAGGGGTCGCTGTTCGGCGCCGTGCCCGCCGGGCTGCCATCGGACTTGCTGACCCGCCGCGCCGACATCCGCCAAGCCGAGCAGCAACTGATCGCCGCCAACGCCAGCATCGGCGCCGCGCGAGCCGCATTCTTTCCGCGCATCTCGCTCACCGCCGGATTGGGCAGCGCCAGCAGCGAGCTCTCCGGCCTGCTCAAAGGCGGCTCCTGGGGTGTTTCCCTGGCGCCGCAAGCGCTGCTGCCGATTTTTGACGCCGGCCGCAACCAGGCGGGTCTTGCCTCAGCGCAAGCTGGGCGCGACATCGCGCTGGCGCAGTACGAAAAAACGATCCAGACCGCGTTTCGCGAAGTGGCCGACGCGCTCGCTGGTCGCGCCACGTTGGGCGATCAACTGCGCGCCCAACAGGCGCAGGCCACAGCCGAGGCCGAGCGTTTTCGCCTCAGCGATCTGCGTTACCGCAACGGTGTGGCGAGCTTTCTCGATGTGCTCGATGCGCAGCGCTCGCTGTTCGCGGTGGAGCAAAGCCTGGCGCTCAACCAACTGGCACTGCAACAAAACCAGGTGGCGCTTTTCAAGGCGCTGGGTGGGGGCTGGAGGGAGGAGTAAAGTCCCCACGCTCCGCCGCTGCGCGGGTCGCTGCCCCCCGAGGGGGCTGATCCGGCTTGGGGCGGCCCGGCGCCGGATCAGTTGAGCCCCCACGCTGTGCCGCTGTGCGGGTCGCTGCACCTACTCAGGCAGGTTGTAGAAGCGCTGGATGATGGCCCAGGCTGACTCGGGATCGTCGGCGTAGCTGAACAGGTTGAGGTCTTCCGGCGAGACCATGCCTTCTTCGACCAGAACATCGAGGTTGAGCAGGCGTTTCCAGTACTCGCTGCCAAACAACACCACGGGCAGCGGCTTGGCTTTTTTGCATTGCACGAGGGTGATCACCTCGAACAGTTCGTCAAGCGTGCCGAAACCACCGGGGAACACCACCAGGGCCTTGGCGCGCATCATGAAATGCATTTTTCGCAGCGCGAAGTAATGGAATTTGAAGCTCAGTTCAGGCGTGACATAGGGGTTGGCCGACTGCTCGTGGGGCAGCGCGATGTTCAGGCCCACATTGGGCGCGCCTTCATCGTGCGCGCCGCGGTTGGCCGCCTCCATGATGCCGGGGCCACCACCGGTGCAGATGTAGAGCTGGTCTTGCGGCGCGCAGCGCGCACTGTGGCGTGCCACCGTGCGCCCGAACTGGCGCGCGTGTTCGTAGTAGGCCGAATTGCGCAGCAGCGCGCGCGCGCGTACTATCGCTTGCGCATCACCGCTGGCCTCGGCTGCTGCCAGCAGCTCTTGTGCCACGGACGGTTCACGCACCCGCGCGCTGCCGTAGACCACCACCGTGTTGTCGATACCCAGTTGGTGCTGGGCCAGGTCGGGCTTGAGCATCTCCAGCTGAAGGCGGATACCACGCGTTTCGCGGCGCAGCAGGAATTCGGGGTCGGCGAAGGCCAGGCGGTAGGCATCGGCTTGCAGTGCGTTGCCGTTGTCGGCGTGGTTTTGCAGTTCGGCCCAGGCGTCGGACAAACGACGCTCGGTGATGTACTGGGTCAGGTGTTCGCTGGTTTCCAATGGGTGCTCCGGTTGAACTTCTTTTGATCGGTTGAGGCGGGCCTGGGTTCACAAGCCGATGGCCAGCGCCAGTGGCACAAACAACACGGCCAGTGCGTTGCCCAGCATGATCATCGCACCGACCTTGTCGGGCTCTTGCTGGTAGCGCTCGGCGAGCATGAACTGGATCACGGCGGGTGGAAGCGCCGCAAACAGCAGCAACTGGCCGCGGGCTGCGCCTTCCAGCCCCAGCGCCCAGGCCAGTGGAATGCCAATCGCCAGACCGATGAGTGGACGCGCGAAGGCGCCGACAAAGCCCAGTCCCAGCCCCGCACGGGTCAGCGCGGTGAGCCGCACGCCCAGGGCAAATAGCATCATGGGCAGCAAGGCATCGCCCAGCAGCTTCATGCCCGAGAGCAGCACATCGGGCGGTCGCAGGTCGGTCATCGAGCTGGCAAAGCCGAGTAGGGTGGCGATCATGAGCGGGCTGGTGAGCAGGTCGCGCGAGCGCGCCGCCGCGCTGGTGATGCGCGCGCCCAGTGAGAAGTGCAGCAGGTTGCTGACAGAAAATAGCGCCACCGCCGCGCCGAAGTGCTCGCTGCCGAAGGCCAGCAGAGCCAGCGGCAGGCCCATGTTGCCGCAGTTGTTGAACATCACCACCGGCACCAGGGTGCGCGGCTGGGCACCAAAGGCCCGCGCCAGCGGCCAGGCCAGCAGGCCGCTGCCCAGAATGAGCACCGCGCCGCCGATCAGCAGCAACACGTGGTCGGCCAGCCGGAAGTCTTTGGCCGCGAGCGCCGAATACACCAGCAACGGCGCCAGCACGTCGAGTGCGATGCGGTTGAAAGCGCCCAGGTCGGGGCGGTTTTTTCGCCCGTAGCCGTAGCCGATCGCCACAATCAGAAAGACCGGGACGATGACGTCGGCGATGCGGGCGATCAGGTCCATGGTGACAAGCGGGGTGACGCAACGCACAAAGGCTCCCGCAGGAGCCTTTGTGTTGGTTCAGTCAGACTGAACAGGATCAGACCCGCTTGCGGTATTCGCCGGTGCGCGTGTCGATCTCAATCTTGTCGTCCTGCGCCACAAACAGCGGCACCGACACTTCAAAGCCGGTGGCGATCTTGGCAGGCTTCAACACCTTGCCCGAGGTGTCGCCTTTGACGGCGGGCTCGGTCCAGGTGATCACGCGCTCGACACTGGTGGGCAGCTCAACCGAGATGGCCTTGCCGTCGTAAAACACCACTTCCACCGTCATGCCGTCTTCCAGGTAGTTCAGCGCGTCGCCCATGTTCTCGGCTTCGACTTCGTACTGGTTGTACTCGGCGTCCATGCACACATACATCGGATCGGCGAAGTAGGAGTAAGTGCAGTCCTTCTTTTCCAGAATGATCTGGTCCATCTTGTCGTCGGCCTTGCAGACGATTTCGGTGGCCATATTGTTGAGCAGGGCCTTGAGTTTCAGGCGCACGGTGGCAGCGCCACGCCCGCCCCGGGCGTATTCGGTCTTCAGGACGATCATCGGGTCTTTGCCGTGCATGATCACATTGCCGACGCGCAGTTCTTGGGCGATTTTCATAAAATTCCAACGGTTGGGCCGCGGGTTCCGGCTGGGCTGAGGCGCCCGGGAACGGTGCTGGTGGCTGCGATCTGTGCGGCAAGGCAGAAGGCTGACGGAGCGCGCCTGCTGGCCTGTTATCGGCAGCTGGTGGTCCGCAAAGCCTTTCATTTTATCGCTTTTCGGTGACGAAGCAGATCAGCTGCTGGCTCAGGTCGGGCTGGGCGAGCAGGCGATTGCGCGCTGCTTGCACGCAATCGCGCCAGTCATCAACCCCCGCCCAGCCCGGCCACACACCGCGTTGTGCACTGGCGATGCCGTTCCATCGCTGGTAAAAATGGCGCAGCGAAGCGGGCGCGTCTAGCCAGGTCAGAAAGGCGTCGAGCTTGGCGTGGTGCGCGTTGTCGTGCTGGGGGTAGATCTGCCACACAAAGGGTTGGCCAGCCCAGATCGCGCGCACCAGGGAGTCTTCCCCGCGCACGAAGTTGAGATCGCAGGCCCACAGCAGGTGATCGAATTCGCGCTGCGCCAGCGGCTGCAGCGTGTGCAGGCGGCAGGCCGGGCCCGGCGTGGGCAGCGATGCCACCGCTTGTGCCGAGCGGCCGGGGGTGATCAGCCAGTCGCTGCTCTGTGCGTCTGCGCCAGCGGCGTGCAGGACGTTGACCAGCGAGGGTGGCTCGTAGCAGAACAGGCTGACGCGGCGCGGTGCGGGGGCCATCAAACCTTGCTCGCGCAGCCAGCCCGCTGCGTCAAAGGCCATTTGCCGCTGCGCCAGATCGGGCTCGCGCAGCAGGCCACCGGTGGCGGTGGTGAAGCCAGGGTAAAAAAACCACTTGGTCAGGCCCTTTAGCGGGCCACTCATCACCGGCGAGGGCAGGCGGTGACTGCGTTCCACATAGGGCTCGGCGCTCAGGTACTCCAGGTTGATCCAGACCGGTGCTGGACCGCCTTTGGCCACTTGGTCGGCCAGGCGAAGCGCGCACTCGGGGGCCGGGTCGCAGCCGAACGCCTCGATCCAGACCTCGCCCGGCGTCCAGCCCGCCATCGCCTCTCGGGCCATTGGGGTGGTCCAGGCGATCACTTCAACGCCGTCGACCTCACCTTCCAGCGCGCTCGGCGCCATCCAGCGCAGCGGCTCGGGCTGGTCGATCCACAGCCGCACCCGTTGGCCGCGCGCGGCCAGATCGGCGCTCAGGCGCCAGCACACGCCCACGTCACCGAGGTTGTCGACCACGCGACAGAAAATGTCCCAGTGCAGACGCGCGGGCATGCCAAGCGGATCGGGAGCGTGGGCGGTCACCATGCGCGGATCATGCCGCAACGGCGACGCCACAATACCGGCCTATGGAACCTGCCTTCTCCGATCAATTGCTCAGCGAGGTGGCCGCATTGCCCGGTCTGCCAGGGGTTTATCGCTATTTCGATGTGCAAGGCCAGTTGCTCTACGTGGGCAAGGCGCGCAACCTCAAGAAGCGCGTCAGCAGCTACTTTCAGAGGAGCCACGATGGCACCCGCATCGGTCACATGATCGGCCGCATCGCGCGCATGGAGACCACGGTGGTGCGCTCCGAGGCCGAGGCACTGCTGCTGGAAAACAACCTCATCAAGACGCTGTCGCCGAAGTTCAACATCTTGTTTCGCGACGACAAGAGCTATCCCTATTTGAAGATCACCGGTACGCGCGAAGCCTACCGGCCCAGCGCCAACAAGCTGGTACCGGCGCTGGTGTTTCCGCGCATGGCTTACTACCGGGGCGCGGTGGATCGGCGCCACAGCTACCACGGACCGTATCCCAGCGCCTGGGCGGTCAAGGAGTCGATCACGCTGCTGCAAAAGGTGTTTCGCCTGCGTACCTGCGAAGACACGGTGTTTGCCAACCGCACCCGGCCCTGCCTGCTCTACCAGATCAAGCGTTGCAGCGGGCCCTGCGTGGACCTGATCGACAGCGAGGCCTATGGCCGCGATGTGGCGGACGCCGAGGCGTTTTTGCGCGGAGAAACCCAGGCCGTGCTGGCTGCGCTGGAGCAGCGCATGGTGGGCCATGCGGAAAAGTTGGCGTTCGAGCAGGCGGCTGAAATCCGCAATCAGATGAGCGCGCTCTCGCGCGTGTTGCACCAACAGGCGGTGGACAACGTGTCCGACAAAGACGTGGACGTGCTGGCGGTGAAGGTGTCGGGCGGTCGCGCCTGCGTCAACCTGGCGATGGTGCGCGGCGGGCGCCACCTGGGTGACCGGCCGTACTTTCCTGCGCATGTCGAAGACGCGGCGCAGATCGAACAGGCCCTGCGCGAGGACGGCGCCGATGACGCGCGCGCCGCCGAGCCGGCCGAGCGGGTGGCGGTGCAGGTGCTGGAGGCCTTCATTGCCCAGCATTACCTGGGCGTGGCCATGCCGCACACCCTGGTCACCAGCCATCCGGTGAGTAAAGCCCTGATCGATGCACTCACCGAGCAGAGTGGCGCCAAAGTGAACGCGGTGCACCAGCCGCGGGAGCACCGGCGCATCTGGCTAGAGATGGCACAGAAAAACGCCGAGATCGCACTCGCGCGGTTGCTCGCCGAAGAAGGCTCGCAGCAAGCGCGAACCCGCGCGCTGGCCGACGCGCTGCAGCTGCCCGACGACCAACTGGCCGCGCTGCGCATCGAATGCTTTGATATCTCGCACACGGCGGGTGAGTCGACCCAGGCTTCCTGTGTGGTGTTCGAAGAGCACAAGATGCAAAACAGCCAGTACCGGCGCTACAAGATCGAAGGCATCACACCGGGCGACGATTACGCCGCCATGCGCCAGGTGCTGCTGCGCCGCTACGGCAAGATCGCCGAGGCGTTGCGCGTGGAGGCCGAGCAGACGGCGGCGCAGCCGGTGTCTGGCCTGGCGAGCGAGCCAATGGATGAGGCGGCGCAGGCGGCGGGCGAATCCCCCGTCGTGCTGGCCACCGACGCAGCCAGCGGCCTGCCCACCGGACCGAGCATGCCCGATCTGGTGCTGATCGATGGCGGCAAAGGCCAGGTGAGCATGGCGCGCGAGGTGTTCGAGCAGCTGGGGCTGGATCTGTCTCTCATCGTCGGTGTGGAGAAAGGCGAGGGTCGCAAGGTGGGCCTGGAAGAGCTGGTGTTTGCCGATGGCCGCGAGAAGGTGTACCTGGGCCACGACTCGGCCGCGTTGATGCTGGTGGCACAGATTCGAGACGAGGCGCACCGCTTCGCGATCACCGGCATGCGCGCCCAACGCGCGCGGGTTCGCACCGGCGCCAGCAAGCTCGAAGACATCCCGGGTGTGGGGCCCAAGAAGCGGGCGCGGCTGCTGCAGCGATTTGGCGGCGTGCGTGGCGTGGCCAGCGCGAGTGTGCAGGACCTGTGCACAGTCGAGGGCATCTCAAGCGAACTGGCAGATGCGATTTATCGCGCTTTGCATTGATGGCCGCTGTGCGGCTCGCTGCCTTTCGAGGTGGGCGCCCATTCAGCTTGGGGCTGCCTAGTGCTGAATTCCTGGCCGCTGCGGTCGATGGTGGCGTGTGCGCTCAAAGTGCTGGCCCATAATCGCGCCATGTTTTTTAACCTTCCCACCTTGCTGACTTGGGCACGCATCGTGGCGATTCCCTTGATCGTCGGGGTGTTCTATCTGGAGCGGGTGAGTCCAGCGCAGCAGAACCTGATCGCCACCGTGATGT